>NZ_JBEOZU010000041.1:0-81897 GCF_040298185.1 Streptomyces sp. NPDC001634
CGGCGCACCAACTCGGCACGCTCGTCCTCAGACAACGTGATCGACACTGCGGAAGGCCCCGGATGCGACACCCGAAAAGAGTAGCAACTTACCCGTGTGATTTGCGGCGCACGACACTAGCTAGCGAGATTCGCGCTGGTGATCGGTATTGTCCGCCCCGATGCACCGGGCCTTCAGCACAGCGGCCCGCACGGAGGAATGCCGCCATGGCCGATCGCCGGCATGGGACAGCGCCGTATGACGGATTGCCACCGCCGCAGGCGCCGGAGGCTCGTCGTGCGAGTACCCACGACGCGGCACGCCTCGCGCTGGTCACCGTGTCGAGGGGCTCAAGGTCGTCCAGGTCCTGGTCCTTCGGCGGCGAGTGAACCCGCTGCTCAACAGTGCCTCATGCGTGAGCGATGCGTGAGCGGACTGCCTGGCACGAGGTGGCATGAGCGGGACCGAGTGCGCTGCCGCGACGCGCTGACCAGGGAGATCAGCACAACGTGGCAGCGTCGGGCACCCACCGGCAAGGATTCGATCCCACTCCTAAAGCGGGTGTCGCAGGTTCGAATCCTGCCGGGGGCACAGAGAAACACCTGTTCAGAGGCCCTTCCGTCCGTCGGACGGGAGGGCCTTCGTACTCGCAGCACACATATGGCACACATGGGGCTGCGGGCAGAGGTGGGGAGCTGTGCGGGATGCCCACGAAGGACGAGTGGCCCGGCGCCGTACGAGAAGCTGGTCGACCACCTGCAGTCGCTGATGCGGGTCGCTCTCAAGCCCCAGTACGAGGGGTACTACGGACAGCTCGTTCCGAGCAGCGGCGACCTTGAAGAAATGGGCGACCTGAAGGACGTCCGGCGTGCGGCGCAGGAAGCCGGCCGCCGCCTCGGTTGGAAGCCGACCACCAGGCTTGTCGGGGACCGGCTCTTCGTCCTCGACGAGCGCGAGTCACCCGAGGAGGTCCAGCAGCTCGCCGGGAACACGGCAGCCGCGGCGATGGACCGGGCCCGGCGGGAGCACCAGTGAGCTTGGTGCACCTGCCCGAGACCGCCGTGGTGCTGGCCGAGACCGACTGGAGCGCTCTGCAGCATGCCTACGGAATGGCGGAGGACACCCCCGCGCAGCTCGTCGGACTGTTGGACGATGACCAACTCGTGAGATCGCAGGCCCTGGAACCACCTGCATCACGTGGTGCACCACCAGAACACCCTCTACATCACGACGGTCCCGGCCGCGCTCTACGTGGCCGCCGTCCTCCGTGACCCGCGCACCGCCGTGGCCGTCGACAAGCGGCCCCACGACTTCCCTGGACCGCTGCGCGCCGAGCTGCTGGCGTGGCTGAACTCGGGGCCGACGCCGTCAGCGACCAGGCCGCGGCAACGATGCGCCACTTCGGTTTCTCCCCAGAGGACGACCCTCCGTTCGTCCGAACCCGTGAAATTCGCCCGCTGCTTTTTTCCGCCGTCTCCGCCTGTTTCGACGACCACGATCCGCACGTTCGTGAAGCAGCTCTCGCCGCCTGCGTCCCCCTACTGGACGACCCCCGCCTGCGCCGTCATCGGAAAGGCGTGGCCCCGCTACTGCGAGAGACGCTGGCCACCAGCACCCTGTGGCAGTACCAGGAGCGAGCCGTCGAGGCCCTCGCCGCCTGGGGCGAGGAGACCACGGGCCTGGAGGTCCGGCGGGACGCGTTTGAGGTGGCGTCCTCCAGGACCGCCCGACGGCGAACGGGCATATGCTCCCGGCTCAGCCCTCCAGCCACTACAGCGTTCTCACGAACCCCGAGGTCGGTCCGTTCATCGCGCGCTGCACTGGTTGTCACGCTCACTTCCCCGCCCTTGGGTGATCCCGCAGGGCGCGCCGATGCCTTTCGACTGGGCTCGTGAGGATCCGACAACCGCGTGAGCGCCACGCAGGCTCAGCGTGCGCAGGCGCCGTCCTGACTCATGTACGGCACCCCATCCGTTTGGCTCGGCCATTCAAACTCCAGGCCAAAATCGTTCCGCCGCCCGCGGGTTCAGCTACCGGCGGTTGGTACGAGTGGGCCCATCCTTGTCGAAGTACAGCGCCTTAAGTACCGCAGGCACGTCCTCTGCCTTGCACTTCGAAAGGGCCTGCTTCCCGAGGTAAAGTCGGCACAGTTCCCGCCCAAGCGGGGTGAATTGGACGGTGAACACACCGAGAGCACCGATGAGAGCGACGATTGCAGAGACAGGGAGCATGCGCACAGGGCGAACCTCCGGGCCGCTCAAAAAAGCCACCTTGATCAGTTCACCTCGGCCAACCAATGGATGCTCTTACGCGCCTAACGCGTGCTCCCGAAGCTGGGCGCTCCAGGGGTGCCAGGCTTCCACCCTAGTGCGTCGTAGCGGACGCCGTAGAGAAATCCCCAACTCGTCCGCAGCGGTGACGTCCACCGCTGAAGCCGTGCCCGTCTCTGCACCACAAGCGCACCAGATCGAGCGGGGAACAGCGGGGAATCACGGTGAAGGCGGCCGAGTCCAAAGGAGCCGTGCTCCGGACGTTGACGCAGGTCAGCGTCCGAGCCGACCGCAAATGACCGCAGCTCCCAAGCTGAGAGCGCGAGTTCGATTCTCGCCACCCGCTCCAGCAGAAACCCCCGGGTCGTGGACCCGGGGGTTCTTTGAAGAGGGTGTGCCCGGTGTGACGAAGGCCGTAGAACCGGAAGCCGTCCGGGAGGCCGACGGCCTCGCGCGCACGGCGCCACTTCCGACCGAAGGAGGTGCACCAGAAGGCCGGGAGGACGACCGTACGGACACCCGCATCGGTCACGGATCAGCAGGCCTTGAGCCTAAGGCTGAAGCCATCCTCGACAGCGAGCCGCTTCCCACTTGGGAACGCGATCAACTCCAGGGCGTGCGGTGGAGCCGACGCCACGGGCCATGGCCCGGCGCCACGGTCCATACCGGCGGTGTAGCGCTCGGCCGGTCAGAGGGCTGGTTCACTGTGCCCGGGGCCTGCGCGGGTCCGGTGGCCCACAGCTGGTCGACACGCGAGCGCTCGGCGGCGTTCGGGTAGCGGTTGGTGCAGGACGGGCCGGGGCCGCCGCCCGACATCAGCTCACTGCACGGCCCGCTGTAGTCGTCCGGCAGGCCCAGCACGTGCCCGGTCTCGTGGGCGACCACGCGGACCGAGTCGTACTGCCGGCTCTGGGTGTAGTCAAGGAAGATGTAGCCGCTTCCGTGGCCGTTGGTGGAGGCGTAGGACCCGCGCGAGTCGTTGCCCTCGTAGTAGGAGAAGTCGGCACCGCTCGAAGTCTCCTGGAGCTTGACGTTGGACTCGGAGCTGTTCCAGATCGCGGCCGCGCTCGATATCTGCGAACGGAAGCTCGGTGCCCGGGAGGCGTTGTAGTAGACGGTCACCGCCTGCGCGTTGGGCTGGGCGGCGCGCTTCTCGGCGACCGACTTGAGCACAGCCTCGAAGAACGCCTTGTTGTTCGCGGCCCCCTCAACCGACCCGTCGTACCCCGCCACGGAGGTACCGGCGGAAGCGGACGGGGTGGCGGCCGTCTGGGCGCTTGCCGGCACCGCCGCGCCCAGCGCGCTGGAGGCCAGACCCAGGCCGAGAGCGAGAGCGAGGAGTCTCGCGGACGTTCGGGACGACTTCATGTGGGGGGCTCCTACTCACTCGATGACGCCGAGCGCCCGGTGCGGGGTCGACTCCGCGTGAACACCGGTTCTGAACTGCGGCGACGTCCTGTGGGTCGTCATTCTTAGAACGGCTTGACAGGGAGTGCAAAGGGTCCCGCCACTACCTCACCTCGTAGGTCCCAGGACCCTGCCAGGGCAGTACGCGGGTCTCCGGTCCGCGATATGGCGGCGGGAGGGAAAGCTGTCGCGACGTCAGAAGCCTTACGCTGCAGGGCAGTGGGCGTGCGGGCCGGCCGGGCGGAATTCCGGGACGCGCGTCGAGATCCGCATCCGGTACAAGACGGACAAATCCTCAGATGTCCGTCACGCCGTATCTACTAAGTGCGCTGGTTGGTTGGCGGAGCACTGTGACTGACGTCATAGAACATGGGCTTCCGTTTCTTTCGCGCTCCACCGGCCCCAGAATCGCCCCCAGGAAGTCACCCTCGGCGCTGGGCGGCATCCCTCACCGCCGAGCCGCCGCCGCTCAGTCCTGATCAGGACGGAAGCCGGGCCCGCCGTGCAGCCCGGCGAGCGGCGTGGGGGAGAGGCCGGTCGTACCGTGCCGGCTGCACTCCGGCCCCTTCCGCCGGCGCCGGCACCATCCAGTCGTCTTCCATGTCCTTGCGCGAGACGTACCCCACGGCCTCCATCCAGAACGCGGCCGCACGCGGCACAGCCGAGGCACCCAGCGCAACGAAACCGACTCTCGGTATGCGCCGGCACCCTGCCGACTGGTTACGGACGACCGCGTCCACGGTCGAGCGCACCACAAGCGCACCAGATCGCGCGGGGAATGGCGGGGAGTCACGGCGTCAGCAGCCGGAGCCCGATGAGACCACGCTTCGGCCGTTCGCCCAGGTCAGCGCCCGAACCGACGCCGCATGATCGCAGCATCCCAAGCTGACGTCCCGACATCTCAGTAAGGCCGCGGAATGTGGTGCTCGCCCAACGCAGCCTCGTACCGCGCCAGCAGAGCGTCCAGGTCCGCCAAGAGAAGGCCGGCGGAGTCTCGAGCTTCATCCAGGTCACCTCGCTCGCACGCTTCCGCCACCTCGGCCACGGCGCCGCGGAGGACGTGAAGAGAGTCGCCCTGTACCAAGACCCCGGGGAACCGTCTGCCGGGCATGCGGACCACGGCGTCATTGCCGCCATCTGTGAAGAGTTCGGCCTCAATGCGCTCCATCGGACCATCCAACGTGACATCACCAGCTGACATCAACGACGGCAGACGCAGGCATCCTTGAGCAATCACGCACGCCCATGCCGGTAGGAGTGCGAGGGCCGTCTGAGAGCTGCCCAACCGAACTCCTGAAGCGAGTGTCACAGGTTCGAAGCGTGCCGGGGCGCCAGCGCACGGATCCCGGACGTATAGAGGCCGACCAGGGCCGTTGCGGGGCGCTGACCCCTTGACCGCGAACACCCTCGGGAGGAAGATCCTCCTCCCGATAAAGAGTTGTGATGCTGCGGTTCATGGACTGGTCCGTGGTCGCGATGGGGTGCGCGCTGGTCCTCATGAGTCTCGGCATCCGGTGGTGGGAGCGGACCGAGGTTCGGAAGGGCAAGAGTCCCGATCAGGGCCGTGAGACGGCTCGTGGCCCTGGCCACGGGTACCGCCCTTGGCCTCAGCGCCCTCACGCTCACTGTCTCGGCCGCCGGCACCGCGGCGGCGGTGACCGCCTGGGCCGAGCCCGGCGGCGTGACCGCGCAGTCGTTGTACGGCACGACGGTGGAAACCCTGAGTGGCCAGAACTACTCCGACATCACCCCCATGGGTGCGGCCGAGTTCCGGCAACTGCTGGATGTCGGTCACATCAGCGGCGGCAGCGGCGACGACTATCTCGGCGTCACCGCCTCCGGCCAGCTGCGCCTGTACCCCAGCAGCTACACCCGGCCCAGCGCGAAGTACATCGCCATCGGCAGTGGGTGGCAGACGTACAACCAGGTCACCGTCGTCGGCGACCCCAGCGGCGACGGCCGGGCCGATCTGATGGCCCGGGACACGCACGGCCGGCTCTGGTACTACGCCAGCCAGAACAGTCTCAGCCAGCCGTTCCGGCCGCGGGTGCAGGTCGGCACCAGCTGGAACATCTACGACCAGCTCATCGGCGCGGCGAACTTCGACACCGCCGCCCGCGGCAGTCCGCGGCGATCACCGGCACGGTGAACCGCCCACCGACCCGCTGGGCCGCCCGCACCTCGTGGGCGAAGCCCCGCTTGATCGGGGGAGCCGCCGCGAGGTGCGCATGCAGGGTCTTGACCGCGACCATCAGCCCGTCGGGATCCTGACACAGGTAGACACGCCCGAAGCCGCCCTCGCCGACGCACTCCAGCACCTCGTACGTACCGAAGACCGGTGGCTGGTCCAACCCGGCGGCGGGCCGTGCCCGCTCCATCTCCCGCCAGGTCCCGATGGCCGCGGCCTGCGGGTGCACCGCGATCCGGCCGCCCGTGGCCCCCGCGAACTTCCGCTTCCGCGCTTCCTGTTCGCCCGTCGCGGGCTGCTCGTCCTTCACCACGACGACGCGCGCCGTCGCCGGTTCGCCCTCCCGGAAGACGTACGCCTCGATCCGTACGTTCTCGTCGCTCAGGCGCGATACGTAGACGCCCCGCAGCCCCAACCGTTCGAACACGGAGGCCTCTTCGGGCGTGGGCCGCAGGTCGCCGCGGGCGAAGCAGAGGCCCGTCGCGTCATACCCCTGCCGAGACAGGTCCCGCAGCACGGCCGCCCACAGATGCTGGTCCTGCCGGCACCCCTGCGGGAGTCGTTCGTGTGGGGTTGGACGACGGGGGTTTTCGCCGGCTGGCAGGATGTCGGCTCCAGCAGCGAACGTTTGGCCCGGTGAACCTTCCGCGCCCGTCCCGCGTCTTCCCGCGCGACCGCCACCACGCGCCCAGGAGAACAGACCGTGGCCGACAAGGACGTTGAGCAGACCGACGAGCGGGGTTACGACCCAGGGCCCTGGTGGGCGAGCCTCGGGACGTGGGGGGCTGTCGCACTGATCGTCTTCGGGGGTCTCGCGGCAGCGTGGGTCTTTTTCCGGCTGCCCGGGACCCCGGAGGAGCTGGCGTCCGGCTACTACCAGGCCGCCAGGGTCATCGCCATCGGCCTGGTGATCGCTGGAAGCACCTTGCTGAGCCGCCGTCGCGCCCGGACCGCAGCCACCGAGGAGACGAACAAGCCGGAACGCGCCTGATGCCGCCGGCCGGTGAGCAACGTCAGACGGCGGCGCCTTCCTGAATCCCGCACAACCTCGCGAGTTACTGGCCGAACTCGCGGAATCCGCCGGCATCTCGGAGCTCGTTGCGACTCAAGCAACCCTCGCGCGCGCCGGTCAGTCTTGCCAGATGCCGGGGTCGGGGCAGTGCCCTTGCCGGGCGCCGGCATAGGGGCAGAAGACGATGTGCCGAGTGGCCTGGTGAGGGTGGAGATGACGAATCTGAACACCGTGGTGACGTGGGTTGACGCACGCGAGAGGCTGCCTTGGAGCGGTGCACCGGTGGCAGCAGCGATCACGGGCCGGTATCCAGCTGACAGCGCCACTGAGTCCGAGGCCGATACGGCGTTGGGTGAGGAATTTTGGCTGGTGAGGCCGATGGTCTTCATGACTCTGCACTGGAGTGAGGACGGGGCGGAGCACAGGGACTGCTTCGTCGACTCCGACGGGGTTGTCCGATTGCCTTACGGCCTTGGCAGTGCTGAAACCGTGACTCACTGGGCCGAGCTGCCCACCCTTCCAGGCGGGATGACGCACCTGGTTCTTGGGGAAGACGTGCAGTCAGCTCTCCAGACCGCGTGGGGCGCTCGTCCCCTCACCTGACCCACGGCGCGCTCGGACACTGTGCGCGAGTGCCTCGCTCTCCCGATGGGCCCGTGCCGTGACCATCAGGCCGTCCAATGCGGCCCGGGTCCGCACGAGTTCGTCGATGTGCTCGGAGAGCCGGTTGCGCTCCTGCGCCATCCGCTCGAGAGCGGCATCGTAGTTACCCTCGCTGGGCGTGTCGACGCAGGGCAGCAGCTCGGCAATCGTACGACTGGACAGGCCCGCCGCGTACAGGCGCTGGATGAATCGCACCCGCTCCACCTCGGCCTCCGTGTAATGCCGCTGCCCACTTGCGCTACGACTGCTGGTCAGCAGCCCCTGCTCCTCGTAGTAGCGCAGCGACCGGACGCTGACGTCGGTACGCGCCGCGAGCTCGCCGATCCGCATGACTGCCTCCCATGGTGAACCACGCCACACCGCTTGCCTCTGACATCCATGTCAGGTTTTAGCGTAGCGCTGTGCCCGGCATCCGGACACGCGATGTACGGACGGAGGAGCCCGACGTGACGACCTTGTTCAGCAGCTACCGACTCGGCGACCTGACCCTGCCCAACCGGATGGTGATGGCCCCGATGACCCGTGTCAGGGCCGCGACCGGCGGCCTCGCCACACCGTCCATGGCTACGTACTACGCGCAACGCGCGACGGCCGGACTGATCGTGTCCGAGGGCGTGCAGCCCAGCCTCATCGGGCAGTCCAACCCGGGCACGCCCGGACTGCACACAGGGGAGCAGGTCACCTCGTGGCGTGCCGTGACCGACGCCGTACACATCAACGGCGGGCGGATCTTCGCCCAGCTCATGCACGGCGGCCGGGTCTCGCACCCCGACACGACCGGCCACCAGCCCGTCGGCCCCTCGGCGATCGCCGCAGTGGGCGACGTCTTCACTCCATCCGGCCCGCAGCCCGCACCCACGCCCCGCGCACTGGACACCACCGAGGTGCCCGAGCATGCCCACGCCTATGCCGAGGCGGCCCGCCGCGCGATCGACGCGGGCTTCGACGGAGTCGAACTCCACGGCGCCAACGGCTACTTGATCTCCCAGTTCCTCTCCTCCAACGCCAACCGCCGCACGGACCGCTACGGCGGCACGATCGCGGGCCGGATCCGGTTCGCCGTAGAGGCCGTGGCCGCGACGGTGGACGCGATCGGCGCGGCCCGGACGGGCATCCGCCTCTCCCCTGGGGGCGGCTTCTGGGGCGTCGAGGAGACCGACGCGCTCGCCCTCAACACCGCGCTGCTGACGGAACTGGACCGGCTCCAACTCGCCTACGTCCACCTGGAGGTGACCACGGACGAGGAGGTGCTCATCGGCCTGCGCCGCGCCTGGCCCGGCACCCTGATCGTCAATCCGGTCCTCCCCATGGGCCCCAAGCAGACCGGCCGCGCGGAAGCCGACCACTGGCTGGGCCTGGGCGCCGACCTGATCAGCTTCGGCCGCGGCTTCCTGGCCAACCCCGACCTCGTCGAACGCCTCCGCACCGGCCTGCCGATCGCCCCCGTCGACGAGACCACCTACTACCAGGGCGGCGACACCGGCTACCTCACCTATCCTGCCTATCAGCACACGGCCTGACGCCCACCCGGGCAGGTCGACAGAGACGGCCCGGCCAGCCATGCGCCCCCACTGCGGACGGCGGAACAAGTCAGCGCCACGCCCGCATCCGAACCACCCCCGAGACCGCGGCCCTGGGCTCAGCGACGGCCCGCAGCTTTGAAGGAAACCACACCACCTGTGGCTACGCCCTCCCTGACAGGGCTCCTGCGTGCGCGATGCGTGAGCGGACTGCCCGGCACAGGACGTCATGAGCGGGACCGAGCAGGAAGCCGCGCGGCGCTGATCAGGCAAAGCAACCCGACTGCGCTGGGTGACCTGGCAGGTCAGGTCACTGCGGTCACCGGAGACGCCACCTCGCAGCACGATCAAGAAAATCGCCGACGAGACCATCCGCTCCAGCGGACTGGACTGGACCCTGGTCCACCCGACCAGGCTGACCCACGGCCCGGCGGGCGGCAGCTACCGGGCGGACGACCGGCTGCCGATGAACGGCAACCCGACCATCAGCCGGGCGGACGTCGCCGCCTTCATGCATCAGGCAGTACACAGCAGCGAGTGGATCCATCGCACCGCCGTCGTCTCCGACTGAGCGGTCTCCGGCTTCCTCTCGCGCGCAGCGACGAGCGCCGACGTACAGGTCGGCTTCCAGGTCGGCTTCCTCTCGCGCAGCGAGCAGCTGAATGCGCGAGGCGGCGCGCTTCAGACGTCCTTCGACCGGTCCGTACGCCGCGATGTGACGGGCCGCAGCGTACGGCCGGTGGTGCGCAGGTCAGTCGGTCATGGCCTCGCGGACGAGCGCGGTGTCGACGAACTGCTCGAAGCGGACGATCAGGCCGCCGCGTACGACGAAGTGGTGAGCGACGCGGACGTCGATCGGCTTGCCGGTCGCCTTGTTGGTCGCGGTGTAGCGGGCGAGGACGACGACGTTCTCGCCGTCGACGACGTAGGTGTCGTCGTGGGCGGTCCAGCCGTCCCAGTCCTGGCCGAGCTTCTCCATCACGTTCGAGGTCACCCCCTCGGGGGTACGGAAGGTGCCGGCGAGTGGAAAGCCGGCCATCTCCGTCCACTCCACGTCCGGGGCAAGGGTGGCCCGCAGGGCCTGCAGGTCGCCGGCGGCCGAGGCCAGGTACTGGCGGCGTACGACGTCCGCGGAGGCGGTGGAGGTCGCGAAATCGGTGCTGTCGTGCGTCATGGCGGTCAGCCCCACTTCATCTCGCCCTTGGCGACCTTGGCACCGATCTGGGCGGCGATCAGCATGCCGTAGTCCGGGTAGCGCTTGACCAGCGCGTCCGTCAGCGCGGCACCGTCAGCGGCCTTGCCCAGTTCCTCCTCGAAGGCGAGCAGGTACGCACGGGTGGCGGTGATGGCGGAGGCGTCGGCCGGGGCGCCGGGCAGGCGGTGTCCGGGGACGACCAGTTGGGGGTCGAGGGCGGCCATCTCGTCCAGCAGCTTGATCCAGGCGGCGCGGTCGGCGGGGGCAGGCGTGTCGGCGACCCATACGTGCTCCTGCTGGAAGAGCAGGACGCCACCGAGGATCGCGCGCTGCTCGGGCTGCCACAGGTAGTGACGGTCGGGAAGCCCGGATGCGCCACCCTTGAGCTCGAACCGGTTGTCCTCCAGGGCGAGGTCGCCGTTCAGCGGCTGCAACTCGACCAGGCGGGTGGGCAGGTTGGGGCCAAGGGCCTCCCATGCCTTGAGCTTGCCCTCGTAGGAGTGCTTGATGTGCTCGATGACGATCGGGGTGGCGACGAACTCCGCGTCGGGGAAGGCATCGGCGAGGACTTCGGCGCCGAAGTAGAAGTCGGGGTCGCCGTGGCTGACGAAGACGGTGGTCAGCTTCCTGCCCGAGTCGAGGATCTCGGCAGCCAGGCGGTGGCCGTCGGCCCGGGTGAAGCCGGCGTCCACGAGCAGTGCCTCGCTCTCACCCATGACGAGGGTGGCGGTCTTGTTCTTGCTGCCGGCGGGGAAGTCCAGGTCGAGGACCTTGAAGGAGAGGGTGCTCATCTTTTGACTCCTTGCGGAGAGGGGTAGTTGGGGACGGGCAAGGCTCAGGGGGCACGAAGGGCCGCGAGCCGCTGGTCGACTTCGTCGGCGGTGGCATGGCCATGGGCCAGCGCGGTGACACGGTCGCCGTCGACTGCGAGGAGGGTGGGGAAGCCGGTGACGCCCAGCGAGGCGGACCGGTGGAAATCGGCTCCCGCCGCTGCCCGCGCCTCGGACCCTTCGGAGGCGGCGACCACGGCGTCGGCGTCCAGGCCGGCCTCCTCGGCGATCTTCCGGTAGGTCGCGGGGGCGGAGAGGCTGCGGCCGTCCATGTAGAAGGCCCGCTGCAGTGCGATGGCCAGTTCCGCCGCACGGGCGGGAGCGGCCTGGCGCAGGGCGGCGACCCCACGTGCAGCGGCCTCCGAGTCCATCACGAACGAGCCGTCGGCGATCAGCCGCTCATACGCCTCGCCGAACTCGGCGCCGGTCAGCTCGGCGATCTTGGCGTTCGCGCCCTGGACGTAGCCGAACTCGCGGATCGGCACCCGGCGTGGTCCGGTGAACAGTCCGCCGGACACGACTTCGACCGGCAGTTCGGGGTGATGGGAGACGACCTCGCTCAGCGTTCCGGAGAACCCGTGCGACCAGCCGCAATAGGCGTCGAAGACGTAGACGAGCTTCATCGAGGACCTCGGCAGGGGGTGCGGCGCCCGCCGGATGCGAGCGATTCACCTGAGAGAACAGTAACTGACGCGTCAGATATTTCCCTACTCGTGTGACGGCTGCCACATCTCTGCCTCTGCCGTCAGTGCAGCAGCGGCACCGCCCGGCTGCCCGAAGTCAGGGCAGCCGCGGCAGCTCGTCCCGCGCCGCATGGCTCAGGATCCGCAGATCCTCGGCGAACCGGTCACGATCCTCCGGCGGAAGCGGCGCCAGGAAGAAACGGCGGATGTTCCCCACATGCACGCGGGAAGCGGCCACGGTGGTCGCCGCGCCCTTCCGGGTCAGGCGTACCAGCCGTCCACGCCGGTCGCCGGGATCCTCGGCCCGCTCGACCAGCCCGGCAGCCTCCATACGGTCCACCAGGCGAGTCGCGCCCCCGGTGGTCAGTACCTGTTCCTGGGCGATGGCTCGCATCGACAGCCCTGGCTCGTCGGCGCGCCCCAGGATGAGCAACACCTCGTACATGAGATGACTGATCCCGCACTCCTGTTCCAGGGACCGCCCCAGGATGTACTCCAGCCGGTTCGCAGCCCCCTGCAGCCGCCCGAAGGCCAAGACCAGCGCATTGTTCGCGGCATCATGCGGCGTCGAGATCTCCACCTGTTCATCCACGACCCCGGGACCCCTCTCGTCGTACCCGCCCCCATTTCATTCGATCATCCCCCACGACAGCCTGTGGCCTGGCCCTGCGTCGGCCGTGCCATGGATATGCCGTGCCATGGATATGCCGCGCCACGGATATGCCGCGCCACGGGTATGCCGCGCCACGGATATGCCGCGCCACGGGTATGAGGTGCCACGGATATGAGGTGCGGCTCGGCACCGCACGGCTCACCGATGGCTACGGACGCTTGATCTCTGCATTCCGGAGCGACGCCTCAACCGTTCGCGGCAGGGGACGGCAGAACGGCGGACAAAGCCTCAGTGGTAACGAAGGGTGAGTTGACGCCACATACGGTTAATCGGATGCGAAAGGCTCCCCAGGACAGATGAAATCGCCTAAGTTATTCCGATTAGGTCCGATTAGGATGGATTGGACGGATGTAGATCGCTGCAGGTCCACATCCGATCGCATGCGGCCCAGCGGGTGCCCAAGCAGCGAGCGGAGGCGACAGTCGGCAGTGGTGAACACCAGAGGCGGCGATGACAACACCGGCCCGTCCATACCCCACGTCCCCCATCCGCTGCACCAGCCGCAGGGCCTGCGGACCATACAGGCCGTACGGCCCTTGGAGCGACACCGCATGCGGATGCGGCTGCTCGACGCCGTGGACGAGGACCGGCGCGATGTCGACGTGCTGCTGACCGCGCTCCAGCAGGCGGTGGCCGAGGTGCACGGCCTGGGTGGCATGGTGCATCTCCCGGGCGGCGGCATGAGCGGCATCCTCTACCTGGTCGCCGACAGTGGCCTGCCGGAGTCGATGACCCGGCCCTGGCTGATCATCCCGGCACGGGGCACGGCGCCGCCCAGCAGGGCCGCCCGCAACGACACCATCACCTGGCAGCCCGACCTGGCCCCGCCCGACCCGGTGCCAGGCCGGGACCCCGCCGCCCTGTGGCCCTCCCGGCTCCCCGCCGGCATCGGTCACCTGGCCGTCCCCATTCCGAGCGATGGCCGGCGACGCGGCGCGCTCTCCGTCCTCTTCGCCCCTGGCGCCGAGCCCGGCGCTGCGGAGCACGCGTTTCTGAACGAGGTGGCGGCCTGGATGTCCGGGAGGCTCAGGTCGTCCGGGATCCTCAATCCGTCCCCCACCCTGCTGCGCGCCCTGGCGAGCGGTCCAGGACCGCGGGAGACCGCCCCGCGGGACGCGGACGGGATGCCCTCCCTCATGTACACCTGGGACCTGCGCACCGGCGCGCTGACCTCCGACCGGCCCGTCGAGGAGGTGCTGTCCGGCATCGATCCTGCGGTGATGAACGGCGGCATCGAGGCGTGGGCAGCGCTGATCCACCCGGACGACCTGCCGGGGGCGGTAGCCGGCTTCGACACGGGCATCCAGCTGCGCGGCGGCTTCCAGAGCGAGTACCGGATCCGGCGCCAGGACGGCACATACCTCTGGATCGAGGCCCGCGCCCGGACGATCACGGACGAAGAAGAGACGCCGGTGAAGGTGATCGGCACCCTCTGGGACAGCAGCGAAACGCACGCCGCCGCCGAGTCGGTGGGGCGGGCGCTGCGACACATGAGCGACGGGTTCGTCTCCCTGGACACGGACTGGCGCATCGGATTTCTCAATCAGGCCGCCGAACGGCTCTTCGGCGCCGCGGGAGATGTGGCCGGAGCCCTGTTCTGGAACATTCCCGCGGTACGGGCCGTGCCGGGGCTGGAGCAGCGATGCAGGGCCACGGCGGCCGAGGGCCGGCCGACCGAATTCGACGTACCGGGACCGGACGGGACGTCCTGGTACCACCTGCGGCTGGTTCCGGTGCCGGAAGGCCTCACGCTCTACATCACCGACACCACCGAGCGGCATCTGCGGGAGGCCGAGCGGGCCGCCGCAGAGCGGTCGGCCGCGGAGCGGTCGGCCCTGGTGCAGCGGATCACGCGGGAGCTGGCCGAGGCCGTCACGGCCCAGGATGTGATGGCGGCGGTGGCCGACGGCGTGATGACACCCCTCGGTGCCACCGGACTCATCATGCTCGGCGTCGTCGGCGACCGGCTGACCGTGGTCGGCTCCCGGGGATATCCGGAGCGCTTCACCCGACTGCTGGACGGGCACTGGACAGTGAGGGACACCACGAACCCGGTGGGGGACGCCCTGCGCACCCGCACCCCCCTCTGCATCTCCTCCCCGGAGGAGTTCCTGAAGCGTTACCCGGGGACCGAGATCCTGATCCGGGAGGGCGGCCGGCAGGCGTGGGCCTTTCTGCCGCTGGCGGTATCGGGGCGCGGGATCGGCGCGGCAGTGATCGGCTTCGGCCGACCGCGGGTGCTGGACGATGACGAAAGAACGCTGCTGACCGCGCTCAGCGGACTGATCGCGCAGGCCCTGGAGCGGGCCGGGCTCTACGACGAGGCGACGACCCGGGCCCGTACCCTCCAGCGCAGCCTGCTGCCGCAGGAACTGCCCAAGCTGCCCGAGGTGACGACGGCGGCGCGCTACCAGCCGGCCAAGCAGGGAGCCGACGTCGGCGGCGACTGGTACGACGTGATCCCGCTCTCCGCGGCCCGGGTGGCGCTCGTGATCGGCGACGTCATGGGCCACGGCATGGCCGAGGCCGCCACCATGGGCGCGCTCCGCACGGCCGTCCGCACCCTTTCGGAGCTGGAGCTGCCGCCCGACGAAATCCTCGGCCACCTCAACGACATCGTCGGCGAGCTGGGCACCGATGCCTTCGCAACCTGCCTGTACGGCATCTACGACCCGGTGACCCGGCGTCTGTCGTACGCCAGCGCCGGTCAGCCGCCCCCGGCGGTGGCCCACCCCGACGGCACCGTCACCTTCCTGTCCATGTCCCCGGACCCGCCACTGGGGGTGGCCGCTCCGCCCTTCGAAACCCTCGAGACCCTACTGCCCGCCGACAGCCTGCTCGCCCTCTACAGCGACGGCCTGGTGGAGAGCAAGGACAGGGATGTCACCACCGGCATGAGCCGCCTCGCCGAGCTCCTCTTTCAGTCCGTGAACGCCATGCCGGCCCCACCGTCGGACGCGTCCGACCTGGACGCCCTCTGCGCCACCCTCACCTCCGCTCTCCTCCCCGCCCACGGCGCGCTGACAGACGACGCCGCCCTGCTGCTGGCCCGCACCCACCCGCTGGACGCGGAGAACGTCGCCGAGTGGCCGTTGCCGGAGGACCCGGTGGCGGCGGGCCAGGCCCGCGACCTGGTCCGCGCCCAGCTCACCGACTGGGACCTGGCCGATGAGGACCTGATCATGACCACCGAACTCCTGGTCAGCGAGTTGGTCGGGAACGTCGTCCGGCACGCCTGCGGCCCCATCCGGCTGCGCATGCTCCGCAGCCGCGCACTGATCTGCGAGGTCTCCGACGCCAGCCTGACCACGCCGCACATCCGCCACACCTCCGCCACCGACGAGGGCGGCCGCGGCCTGCAGCTCATCTCCGCACTCTGCCAGCGCTGGGGCACCCGTCACACCCACACCGGCAAGTCCATCTGGACCGAACAACCCCTCCCCACCGCCTCAGTTTGATCTTTGACCTCGCGCGTCACCCTTCGGCCGGGCAAGGTCAACGAGAGCGTCCGGCAGTCGCGTTGCCGTCCGCCTGACCAGGAATCGAAGTCCCAGGTCAGCAGACGGAGTCTCAACTCTCGCTCCTGAAGCGGGTGTCGCAGGTTCGAATGAGCATGATGACGTGGGTTCCGGGGTGGGTCCGATGCCACCTCGGCGCCGCAGCGGCACGGATCACCCGCAGCACGGGAATCGGCCACGATGCGGGTGAAGGGCTGACAGACGTTGCGCGGCCTGCTGCCTTTCTGGCGGCGCTGGACCCGTTGGAGGGTGCGGGCGGCGCTCACTCGCATTGACCTGGGAATCGCGCCGGAAGGCGGTACGGGTCGGTTCTGGGGGAGTTGGTGCAGGAGCTCGCCGACGACCTACTTGAGCCCGATGACCTTCTTGAGGAGGTCCTCACAGGTGAATCCGGGATTCCAGGAGTCGTCGTGGTTGAGCATGCGGTCGATGAAAGGGGTGTCGTCCGCGACGTCGTGGGTGGGCTCGTACTGGCAGAACTCCTGGTCGACAACGTGTTTGGAGTCGGTGGTCAGCAGAACTCCCTTGGAGGACAGGATGGTCTCCGCGGTGCCGTCGTCGTCGAGGACATAGCCGACGAAGGTGTAGTGACCGTCGTGCTCGACGTTCAGATGCGGGAATTCCGGGTCCTGCCGAATGCCCTCCTGCGTGACCGGGGCCGGGACGCCGTCGAGGGTGATCACCTGGGCGGGCAGCCACATGCGGTCGTCGGACTGCTTGAGCAATGACCACGTCATCAGGACGGCGACCGGGAGGAGGGTGTACGTCGCCACTCCCCACAGACGCCAGGGGCTGCGGGCGGGCGCAGCCGGCGTCCAAGCCTGGTCCGGGTCGCCGGAGTCGTCCGTCGTGCCGGCCGTTGTGCCGTCCGGGCTCGGTCGTCGGGATGCGGTCCGGCGTCGCCAGGCACGGACCGCCAGCGCGCGGCCTACATACAGCACCGCGAGCCAGGCGTAGATCCTGAAGAGGTCGACGGGCTGCCAGGTCCACTTGTTGTCGGCGTCGTAGAACTCTTCCAGGTAGGCGGTACTGATGAACGCCGCGAAGGTGCCTGCCAGCAGCCAGAGGGCCGGGCGGCGGTGGGCCCAGATCACGCGGCGGAGCCAGAAGCGGGGAGGGGATTCCGGGCGTTCGAGGAGGAGGCGCACCAGGAGGAACGCCGTCACCGCCCCGCCGATCACACCGATGAAGCGGATGAAGGTGTCCAGCACCAGGGCGCTCACGTTCAGCGTGCCGAGCAGTTCCAGCATGGTCGTACGATCGCCGTGAGCGATCAGATAGATCCGAGTCCCGGCGATGAGTGTGGGCAACAGGCCGAGGAAGAAGAACAGGTACTCGGTGAGGCTGGCTTCGCCCTGCCCCGGATCGCCACCCGCTAAGTGGTCCGGCCCGTCACCCGGGTTCGGCTGCGCGTCCGGGTCCGTGTGCGAGTCCCCGTGCGGGTCCGTGCCTGGTGTGGTGTCCGTATCGGCTGTTGCTGTGGCGGATACACCGCCGCCGGGCTCCCCGCTCGTCACGCCTGGCCCCCTCATTTCCTGTCCAGTTGTGCGCAGACGCCAACGTAGCGGGGGCGCGGTTGGTCTGGCCAGGTGCCGGCCCCAGCCTCGCTACCGTGAGCCCGCACCGTCGGTGGTGGCCCTCGCCGCCGGTCTCGGGCAGGAGGCCATAACCCCCTGTCAGCCGGCGGCAGGGCTCGCGCGAGGAATTACGTTACGTTCCCGCTTCGCTGCGGTGCGCGTCCGCTTGGCCGGCGCGCGAGGCACTCACCGAACTGACCGGTACTTGGCACAGTCGTTGCCCACCCTGTGGACCTACGGTGGCTCTCGACAAGTTTCCGAGGGCGTCTCCGAGCCGTGGGAGGGCGCTCAACGTTGACGGACGTTGACAACCACCGTCCTACGCTATTCAGAATTCCTTGAAGGAGGTGACACATAGTCCAGCATCCCCCAAAGGTTTTCAAACCATTCAGAATAATGATCAAAAACCTTACGGACGGATTCCGATCGCGAGTTTCGACTCCAACCGACCAGGGACAAGCCGCCCGGGGCGTCGCGAAATGCCGAGACATCCAACATGCGAAACTGCTCAGAAATTTCAACGTCGGAGATCCCGTACAGGCCAAAAAATGCCACTTCATTGTTGATCAGGCAAAGTTTGAAGGCTGGACCTACAGGAGATTCACGCACCTCGCACTCCACCCTCAAGTGAGGATTCGCTTGTTGTGCGGAAGCGATCAAATTCCGCATCCACGCCACACTTCTCTCTCTAATTTCCCGGGCGCGCTCTCGCACAAGCGGAGAGTCCTCGAAGTATTGAAGTCCTGCGGGGGATCCATTCGGCGACTCCCTCGCCGGCCTCAGGCCGCTTGGAAAATTCATCGGTGCGTCCAGATGGGCCAAAGCCACTCGGATCCTGATGCTTCTGTTGTGACTCCTGCTGTCTCCGAGTCGCCCTAGGGCCGGCCGGAGAGCCAACAGGAGTGACTCCATGGTGAAGCCCGAGAAATCGATACGTACTTCTTTCGAATCGAAGGCGAGTTCCACATGATCTCGAAGATCCTCCACTCGGGAAACGAGATATACGCCGTCATCTCCGGCCGCATCACTGGACTCGCTTATGGCGTCAAAGATTATCAGAGCAACAAGCGCGATAAAGGATCCCCCAAGGAAGCTGCTCCGCTTCAGAAAGTCTCCCACCGGCTCAAATATCTCCGCCAAAACCCCCAAGACAGCTACTGCACCGAGAGTAGCCTTAATGAGAATCGGCTTGACTCTGCCCAGAATCCGCCTGAAGTTTTCGAACGCCGCCCGATTTCCATCTCGACCTGACCTGCGCGCAGACATCAAGGCCCCCGCCACTTCGTTGGATGACTGAATCGAACGTAAGATCTTTTCTGTCATTCTTGCCGCGCTACGCAGTCTGCCTCAAGACATGTCAGACCGCCACGTCTGGTTTCAGGGCAGTAAAGATCGCAAGCGTTCATAGCATCGACGCAGGGTATACGAGGTTGATCACCCTGGAACCAACTGCGGTGGACGGCCCAAGGGGGGCATCAACCCGCACGAGGGGGTGGGTGCGGAGCCGTTCGGCGTCTCGGGACCGTGCAGTTGGAGACTCCTGTCCGGCCCCAAGTCGCTGTCCACAGCTGTCCACGGCCGGGGAGAGCCGAGGGAGGTTGGCTCCGTGAACATCTTGGAGAACGCAGCAGCCGGCGTTATCGCGGCATTCGTCCTCTGGTCGGCCCGGCAAGCGGGAAAATCATGGCAGCGCAGCCGGGCGAGGCACCGCCGGAAGCGGAGCAGGCCCACGGCACAGGCGAACTCTGCGGCGCGACGCGGGAAGACGTCCGACTCATGAAGGGGGCAAGCCATGGGCCGTGCCGGTGAGATCAAACGACCGAACCTGCCGGCGGGGCCGATGCGGGACCTCAACGCGGGGCTGCATGAGTTGCACCGGGAAGCGGGGTTTCCCTCGGCCCGCGAGATGGCCCGGGCAGCAAGCTTGGGACATTCCACCGTGCACAACCTGTTCGCCCGGGGTCGGCTGCCACAGTACGACCAGTTCATGGCGGTGACAGGGTGTCTTGCCCTGCGGGCTCTCGCTCGTCGCCCCATGGGAGCCTCACGGGAGCAGGCTTTGGATGCGATCTCCAACCGCTTCCACGAGTTGTGGCACCGAGCCAAGGCGGAGGGCGCCGTTCAGCAGACGCGTCGGCCGCCCCACAGCGCCCAGCAAATCGTGTTGCACCTCAACCCGCGCAACCCACAAGTGCTACGTGACCTCGGCGATGCCCTTCACCTCCATCACACTGTCCGCTCCCTGTGTCCGAACGCCGCTGCGGGGCACGTCTCACCACACACCGGACGCCTGCTCTACCGATTGGACATGGACCGTGGTGACGCGATCCTGCGTGTGCAGACCACCGAGCCCGTGTTTCTCCGCGCTCTGACTGCCGACTACGCCCGCGCAGTGGCGGTTGAGCGGGTCGCTTGGTCGGAGACAGGCTTCGAGGGGCAGCGGGTGCGGTTCCTCCTGGACGCGAACGCCACCAAGGCGATCCCAAGGACAGGGCAACGCGGCAAACGCGTGGGCTTAGGGACTGCTGAAATATCCGCCTGGTGGGAACGCCAAGCCTCCCGAGCCGGGCTGGCAACTGTCGAAGTCCGCAACCAGTCATTGGGACCTGTCATTGCCAGTCGCGCAGCAAGGAACCCCACCTTTCTCCAGGCAACCCGTCTCGAAGGTGTGGCCGTGATCACTGACCCCGTCGCACTGCAGAGAGCGGTCCTGTCCGGCATTGGCCGCGGACGCGCCTTCGGCTTGGGTCTGCTCTGCCTCAGGCCGGCCGACACTGATGCCTCCTCGGTACGGCACGCATCAGAGGGTTGCACCACAAACGACCGACGCCCCGTACGACTCGACCGCGCCGGGACCGATGACAGTCGTCAGTCCCAGGAGCAGCGCTGCGGCTGATGGCGTCGAGAATCGCGCCAGTTTCATGAAAGGCCCCCACACAACCTTCACGATCAAGGAGCGCAACCTGGCACGGGAGAAGCCCGGGTCCGACAGCAGAGTCTTCACGGCACCGCATCGACTCCTCCTCCTCCTTCGTCGGCATTGCAGCCGTTTTGCTCTGTTTCCGCCGTCTTGCCAGGTAGACGGCCAGCCGGTTCGTCATGTCCCGTTGCAGTGACCCGTTCTGCGAAACAATCATGGCTGTCATGGAGCGACCGAGTCAGATCATCGAGTGCGGAGACTTCGTCCTGCGGCGCTGGCGGGGACAGAGCGATTTCGCTCCGGCGTTCAAGTTGATCGAGGAGTCTCTGGACCACCTGCGCCCGTGGATGCCGTGGGTCGCCCGTCACAGCGAGAAGAGCACCCGAGACTTTCTCGCGAAGTCCGAGTGGAAGTGGGCAACCGGCGACGCGTACAACTACGCCATCACCAAAGACGGCACGCTGATCGGCATGTGCCAGACCTACCGCGGGGCCGAACCTCCGGGATGGAGGATGGGGTACTGGCTGCATCCTGCCGCCACCGGCCAGGGCATCGCCACGAGAGCGACGGCAGCCATGGTTACCGAGATGTTCGCCCTGCCGGACGTGGAGTACTTGGAAATCACGCACGATCTGGCCAACAGCTCCAGTGGTGCCATTCCGCGCCGCTTGGGGTTCACCGAAGTCCGGCGTGAGCAGGTAACACCTCCCGCAGCTCCCTCGGGTAGCGGCATCGAGGTGGTCTGGCGCCTGAACCGCCCTACGGCCGCCTGTTGACGGCACTCCCGCTGCCGGACATCTGTAGTTGGGCCGGCAGATCTCCGAGGCCCCGCGAGCCCTCTGCCCGACATCCACACCTGACATCAACGTCGGAAGGCAACAACAACTCAGTGCGACCCGCGGCAGGATTGAGCGTCGGCCTCAGTCGAGATCTGCCCACGGTCCGCTGGTTTTCGCCTTCGGGATCCACAGAAGAGGCTGGCTCGTGCGGCAGTACTCCTCGGTCTGGTCATCCCAGGGGAAGCGGCCTTCCTTGTCCGGCCAGAACAGCTGCATGACGGGAAGCGGAGGGGTCTGGTAGAAGTCGGTCCCGGCGCCGAAGAAGTCCCGGTACCAACTCGGGTGGACCGGCCGGACGGTCACCGGATACCCGTTCAGGATGTCGTCACGCACCTGGTCGGCTTCCAGCGCATGACCGTTACGGATCTCTCCTCCTGCAACGTTGAGGATGGACATCATCGATTCGACCCGGAGGCCGAAGATGCAGACTTCAGGGCTGCGCAGGGTGTGCCACAGGCCGATCGAGTAGGCCCAGTCCGCGGGCGCATCGCCCCCGGCGCCGACACCCATCACGTGCCAGCCGAACTCGGTAACGCTTGCGGCTATACGGCCATCACGTGCTTCCCAGGCCGGGCCATCGGCAGGAGGCGCGCACAGGAGGCAGAAGCAAGAGGAGTTGTCCACCCGAGGAGGTTACGACGCCTTCAATCAGGGCTGGTGCCAGGCCGTCCATGGGCTCCCGCCCATCGGCATGAAGGCCCTTGCGTCCAGCCCCACTGAGAAGGAAGATCTGCGCGCCGGTTGATCATCTGGCCGGACGCCTCTACCTCAACACTCCTGGATGGAAGTCCGCCATGGACACCTTTGGGTTCCGTCTCATTCAGCCCATTCCACGGCCGTTCGGGTGAGGCGCCAGGCGCCTTCACAGCGGAGACCAGCTGTCCATGAACGCAGCTGAACGCCCCCGCACATGGCCCCGCGTGCCACCAACAGACTTGGAAAGCGTGCTTCAGCGCCGAGGACTGCGTCACGGTTGCCGCGTCACGAGCGGATGCGAAAGGCACATGGGCACATGTCGGGTCTGGACGAGCTGATGCACTTGCCGGGTGTGCCGCCCCGGCACCCGTCCCGTACCCGTTCCATCCTCAGCCGGGCGGCCTCATCTCCTGGGGCGGCGACTGGCTCCACGGGACCTCGCTGGAGGAGGCGGGCGCGGACTGGATCGACGCGAAGGGCCTGGACCCCAACGTCGTCCTGGCCCAACTGGTCGCCTGCGCCGAGGCCGTCCCCTTCACCGATCAGCTGGCCTGCCGATGCAGCCTGTGAACCTGCCCGTCGGGTACCGGCACGTCAGGGGGCGCCGCATGTAGTCGGTGCCGCAGGTTCGAATGCTGACGGGGGCCCAGAGAGAAGGGCCGGCTCAGGAGGGTTTTCCTCCCGGGCCGGCCCTTCGCCGTTTCAGGCGCCGTGTCACATCGGTGCGACGGGCGGCGGAGTGTCGGTTCCCCACCGCGTCCACCGCGACCGTCCGGTAGCAGGAGGGCGCTCCGGCCGGTGCGCCGGTGTCGGTCCGCTCCGGGGACGTCGTCGCGGGGGTGTCGCCGGTCTTGATGTACACGGCGTCCGACTCGGTGCGGCGCCAGACCTCGTAGCGGGCTGCGGCGGGGTCGTTGACGGACCAGGTCAGCCGGATGCCGTCGGTGGTACCCACTGCGGCAGGCATCTCGGGCGCCTGCGGGGCGATCGCTTTCTGCCTCTGCGGTGATCGCATGCGAACAGATCTTCGTGTGCGAGATCGCGCAGAAGCCGTACAGAACTCGCGTTCGCATCGGGAAGCACTCGCCGTTCCGAGGTCGTGGAACAGGGTTGGAGCCCACAGTCACTCGATGCCTGTGCCCTCGATCTCAACGACGCCGCACTCACCCGCCGACCGGTCAACGGGTTCGTCCAGCTTTTCGACCTACGAACGCGGAGCGCGTCGGACGACGTGGTTCGCTCGCGTGTCGATGACGGGTGCGATTGGGCGCACATGAGATGACTTCTACCAGTTCGTCCCATCAGAGACCCACACTGGAACAGGAGCATCTGCCATGGCATCACAGGCAATGGCCCCTAGATCCCGCCCCGGCCTGCGGCGGCTGACGGCGGTCATGCTGACCCTGGGCGCGGTCGGCGGGCTCGCCGCCGCGGCGCCGCCCGGGGCGGGGCACACGCCGCACCGGGCCGATCACGGCTTCCGGGAGCGCGACCTCGTCTCCGACCTCCCGGGCAGGGCGGAGAAGCTCGACCCGAACCTGGTCAACTCCTGGGGTCTGGTCCCCAAGACCACTGGCGAGATCCTCGTGTCGGACAACGGCTCCGACAAGGCCACGGCGTACTCGGGCGCCGTGGACAACCAGCCGGTCGACATCAGCCCGCTGGTCGTGCCGTTCCCCGACGGTGCCGCTCCGACCGGGGTCGTGCGCAACGACACCGACAACTTCCGCTTCAGTGACGGCGGGAAGTCCGGTCCCGCCCGGTTCATCTTCGCGGGCGAGAACGGCGCCCTGTTCGCGTTCAACCCGGACGTGAGCTCGAACGCCATCCAGGTCGCGTTCGAGCCCAGCGACGGCACGAACGCCGTTTTCAAGGGCCTGACGCTGGTACCGGGCGAGAAGAAGGGCAAGAGGCACGACAGGAAGGGCAGAGGGAGGGGGAATGACGGCAAGCGCAACAAGCCACGCCTCCTCGTCGCGAACTTCCGTGACGCCCGCGTCGACAGCTTCGACACGGATTTCAACCTGCTGCCGCCCGACGACCGGTTCCAGGACCCGAACCTCCCCGCCGGTTTCGCGCCGTTCAACATCAAGAAGATCGGCGAGAAGATCTTCGTGACGTACGCCTTGCAGGACGAGGACAAGCACGACGACGTCCCCGGTCCGGGCAACGGCTTCATCGACGTGTTCAACACCGAGGGCAAGCTGCTCAGGCGCTTCGCGAGCCAGGGGGTGCTCAACTCGCCCTGGGGCCTCGAAACGGCGCCCAAGGGATTCGGAAAGTTCTCCGGTGACCTGCTCGTCGGCAACTTCGGAGACGGCCGCATCAACGCCTTCGACCTGAGGACCGGCCGGTTCGAGGGCACCGTGAAGGACCCCAGCGGGAACCCGATCGTGATCCCCGGTCTGTGGGGGCTGCAACGCGGCACCGACCAGTCCGGCGGCAGGGAGAGCGTCTGGTTCGCCGCGGGAATCGAAGACGAGGAACACGGACTGCTCGGAACCCTGCGCGCCGAGAAGTGACCCGTCACCGCACCTCGAGTGCTCGCCGGGCGGCTCCACCCGCCGGGCGAGCACCTCTCCCGGCCAGGGCCTCCAGCCCTCGCCGGTCGTGAAGGTCCCCGTCAGGTCACACGCCTGTGCGGCACGGCGCGTCCTTCGGAAAGTTGATCGCCGGGCATGGCCAAGGCCCCGGCCGGATCTACGAGTTCGTCTGTCTGCGGCAAGATGACCTCTAGGCGGGCCCGGGGCGAACGGGTGGGAAGCGGTGTCGCGCCGAGAGCGCCGGTCGGGCGGGTGCCGGTCATTTGCCGGTGATCTGCAACGGCTGGGCGGTGGGACGGTCGGGACGTACGGAGAAGACCGTGTCGCCCGCCACCGCCACGATCGCGTCCTTGACGAGCAGCAGGCACCCCCGTTGAAGGAGTACGTGTAACTCACGACGCCCTACACCTTCGGAGCGAACGTGAAGGTGCCCGGCACGCCCACGCCGCCCGTGAGTTCGGACGTCTACACCGAGAGCGGGTCGAACACTGGCCCCCTACGATGACGACTTCTCGGTGAACTGACGAGCGAGCAGTGTGATGTCCCCGGCGCGTGACCGTGCCGGGGACATCACGTCTGGGAGCCACGATCGAACGGGGGTGGTGCGGATGCTGGTCGCCCAGTGGATGCCGCGCAACGGGGAGCACTTCGGACCCATCTCGACCGGGCCGGCCGTGGCCCTGCTCGGGGCCGGCGGGGTGGTCGTCGTTACAGCGGGCGTGGCGGCCGCGCTGACGCGGCGGGAGCGCGATGCCGGACGCCTGACCCGCTGGTTGTTCGGGCTCGGACTGAGCTTGTGCTTTCTGGGCGGACTCGGGCTGCTGGGCCGTTATTTCGAGGACCGGCAGACGAGCGACGGGCTGCACGCGGCTGGTCGTCAGATCATCGACGAGGCACTGGAAGCGGCCCGGAACTGCGAAACCGCCGCCCCGGAACCCACCATCGTCTACCCGAGCGAGCCGGGGTCCGGGGGCGCGGCCACGTACGTTCCGTCGCCGTGCAGCACCTCGCCGCGCGACGCACTGCCGGACCCGACGATGGTGACTTCCCACGGCGTGTACCGGGCGCAGGAAGCGGACTCCTTCGACACGAACGGGCACGTGACCGTGACCGACCCGGACAGCGGGAAGCAGGTCTGCGCCACCGTCCCGGACACCGCGGACGGCAGCGGCGCCGTTGTCGACGGCCCGTGCGGGGGCTAGCTGGACCGCTCGGCAGGGGTCTTCGTCGCGCGCCCACAGCCCCATCGTCCGCGCCGAACCGGGCTGTCCACTCGATGGGTAGAGACAGTGGCAGCGCAAGGCGCCGGGTACCCCCTCAGCGAGGGCCCGGCGCCTCGTGTGTCACTGCCTGACGGTGAAGTACTGCCATTCGCCCCAAGTACTGAGGTTTCCGCTGTCCTTGCTGCTGTGGATGTACTCGGCCCGGATACGGAACTTGCTGTTGACCGACCTGGTCAGGCTCAGCGTCGCGTAGCCGGTGCTCGTGGTGCTGAGCGTGCGGCATGAGGAGGTGCTCTGCGTGTGCCAGGCACCGCTGTAGTACCGCTGGGTCTGGAACTGCACGCACTGGCCGGCCTTGTTGGGCGTGACCGTGACGTTCAGCCTGGCCGCGGCGGTGTGATGGTAGATCCGGTAGAGGAGGCTGCCGTAGTAGGTGCTCCCGTAGTAACCGCTCAGCGACTCGGACACCTTGGCGTACACCGACGCGGTCCTGGAGGCCGAGGCCGGGGCGTAGCGGTAGTCACCGGCGAAAGCTGCGGTGAAGGTGGTCCTGCGGGTGAGCTTGTAGGTCGTGGTCAGGTTGCCGTGGCTGTCCACAGTGCCGGTACTGACCAGCACCTTCTTGCCGCCGTAGGGCTGGGCGTAGATCGCGAGGGTACGGCCGTTGTATGTCGTGCCGAGGTGGGCCGTGACCTTTGCGGTCGAGCCGTAGGCGTACGACGCGGCGTTGGTGGTGATGTTCACCGCCGTGGTGCTGCGGGAGACCTGGACGGTCGCGGATGCGGTGACGGTCTGGTGGGTGGAGTCACCCGGGTAGGTCACGGTGTAGGTGTTGGCTCCGCCGACCTGCGGGACATCGGTGATGCGGAAGGTGCCGTCGGCGGCGAGCGGCGCATCGGGCAGTGCCTCACCGGCGGGGTGGGCAAGGTCGCTCTTGACCACGTGGACCGCCTCACCAGAGGGGTATGGAGCTGCCGACAGCTGGCCGGAGACGGTCAGTTGGGCCGCTCGGGCCGTGGTCGCCGGGGCGGTGAGGTCGAGGGTCGTGGGGTTGGGGGGCGGGAGTTGTGACGGAACGTAGAACGTGTATGCAGCCGGCACCTGCGACTCGTTCCCCGCGGCATCGACCCCGACGACGTAGAGGGTGTGAGTTCCCCAGGACAGAGCGGCCGTCACACTGCCCTTGCCCTGTGCGTCCGCCTGAACCCGGGCAGCTCCGATGCCGGGCTCCTGGTCCCAGGCGTACTCGAAGTGGTCCAAACCGCTGGACTGGCAGTCCGGAACTCCCGCCTGGGTGCATCCGGCGGGCAGCGGGTCGCTGGAGCCGAAGCTGAACGTGGTGGGCTGCCCGGCGGCCTTCGTCGGCGCTCCGGGGCCGCCCACCGGGGGGAAGTCCGGGTTGGTGACGACCGGGGTGACGGGCGCGCTTACGTCCACCCTGAAGTAGCAGGGCGCGGTCGGATTCGAGTACGACGTCCCGTCGTATGTCGACGCGTGCCAGCCGTAGGTGTGCCCGTCCGCCAAGGGCAACGGGACGTACACGGATTGAGAGGGCACCGGCAGGCCGGAGACGGACCCGTCCGCGGCCTGTGAACCGTCCACGTCCCACGCGTGGACGACTCCCTGGTACGACACCCCGTTCACCGTCGGTCGCGGGATGCCGATGGTGACCGTCATGCCCGCCGGAGGCGGACTGGACACGGTGCTCCAGACCGGGCTGCTGTCGCTGCCGCAGTTCGTGCCGGCCGGCACTGTGGGCGTCGGTAGTGCCGGGTCGATCGGGGTCTCGTCGGCGGCCGCTGCCGCCGGAAGCGCTGCCACGAACGCGCCGGCCAGCACAAGCGCGAGCCAGCCGCGTCGGTGCGCGGTTCGATTCACAGGTGTCTTCTTTCCGGGCAGGGCCCGACCATCAGTGTTGAGTGCCTCCGCTCGCGGCGGGGTCAACGCGCGTGAATCGGGTGGTGCGCACGGCGTTTGCCAGGGCGGCATGCGTCTCCCCGGCGCATCGGGCCACCCGTCCCCCGTTGCTGCGGTGCGGAGCCGCAGAGCTCGCGGAGCGTAACACCGCATCGGGCGGCCTCAGCGATCCTTGATCAACCATTTACCGGGTGCCGTACGTTGCCCTTGGTCGACGTCCAGTTCGAGGTCCTGCCAGGCGCTCCACTGGAATGAGCAGCAAGCGACGGAGATGGACACGGGTATGGGCGACCGACTCAGCGACGGCGAGGGCGTGGCCCGCCGACGCGCCGCCCCGGACGGCCCCGTGCCCGGCACCGACACCGCAGCGAGTGCCACCGAGCCGAAGCCGAAGCCGGAGCCGGGCTGGAGCTGGGACTCGGGCGTGCGTTGCGCGCCGATGCCCTGGATGTACCGGCTGAGCAGCAGGCCGTGGCCGCTTTCCGTGCCGTCCGCGAGGCAGGCGTTCACAAGAGGGCACGGACGCGCAGACGGGACGACTGGCGGCCGGGTGCATCCCGGCCCGGTGCTCGCTGAAGGCCCTCCTGATGCACATCCGCTATCGCGGGGTCAGGGGACCAGCGGTGGCCTCGACGTCCGAGCGCAGCATGGGACGTGTCTGCTCGCTGAAGAGGTGCACATACGGCCACATGACCGTCTGCCGGGCCCACACCGCAGGGGTGGCGGCCCAGACGACACCGTTGCGGTCGCTGAAGTGCGGCCAGGCATACGCGTGACCGCGGGCCATGTCGGCCTGCAGTCGCTCGACGATGTCCCCCGGCACCGTGGTCGTCCGCCGCGGCGGCGGCTCCCAGCCCAGCAGCGGCCCACGGAAACCCACCCCGTGCCGGCGGCGCAGCAGAACCACCTCGAGCACCGAGGTGAGGGTGACCCCGGCGGGCCCGGCGACCAGGGCCACGAGGTAGCCCGACGTCGGCCGGAAGTCGTAGAAGGCGTGGTCGACGAGGACGGCGTGGCCTGCGGCGGTCAGCCAGACGAGCGGGACGCTGGTCAGGGGGCGCACCAGGGGGTGGCCGCCCACGCTGAAGGCGTTGCGGTGGATCAGATAGAGGGCGGAGCCGAAGAACACCACGAGCCAGGGGCCGAAGACCAGCGAGAGCAACAGCTCGGTGATGGAGCGCTGCTGGTAGTTGGCTCCGCCGTGGCTTGCCCAGTACAGGAAGAGGGCGCAGAAAGCCGCGGTGATCACCCCGGTCACCAGCGGGCGGGTGACCATACGGGTGACCGTCCAGCGGTTGCCGCGGCGGGCCAGGACGACGAGCGGCACGCACGCGAGGAGCAGCGACACCGGCCCGGTGCCCAGCATCACGAGGCTGTCGCCGAAGGTCTCCTCGAGGAGGTCGTTCCCGCCCGCCCCGGTCAGCAGCCGGATGACGAACACGATGGCACCGAGCCCCAGCAACGCGCGCGGGAGCAGCAGGCGTTCGATGACCGGGTCGGCCACCTGCTCGGCGACGGCGGCCGCGACCGGCTCACCGTACCGCCCGAACAGGGCGCCGGGCCCGGCCAGGCCGATGGCGTCGGCGGCGCTGAACCGGAAGATGCGGAACGGCCCGTAGATACGGCGGGCCAGCCGCCAGGGGAGGAAAACGTCGAGCACCCACGCGCCCGGTCTGCTCGGCCGGGGCGGGCTGGTGACGCGGTAGGGCGGCCTGTCGTACACGTCGGTGGCGGCCGTCATTCTGCTCTTCCCCCGATCTTGAACCAGAACGCGGCCATGATGACATGTCAGCCTCAGTAACAAGTGTGGTATTTCCCGGAGTTGTCGAGGCCTCGGCCCGGACCGCCTGGCCGCCGCGTCTGCCCGAGCCCCGCACCGGCCCCCTGCTCACCCGGCGACCTCCCCCGCTCACCCGGCGGCCTCCCCCGCTCACCCGGCGACTTCCCCCACTCACCTGCCCCGCCGACCGCCGTTTCTTGACGAAGTCCTGACGCGCGCACCGCATCCGAAGATCCGTTCCCAGGTGTCCACTTGGGTGTCACTCATCGACACCCTGTGAGGGAAGTGAAGTGCCATGGAAGGCACCGTCGTCGCGGTCGGGCTGGTGGTCCTGCTGGGGCTGCTCGTATTGCGCAGCGGGATACGGGTGATCAACCAGGTCGACCGTGGGGTCGTGTTCCGCTGGGGGAAGGCGCTGCCGAACTACCGGCAGCCGGGCATCACGTTCCTGATCCCGTTCGCCGACCGGATGCGGAAGGTGAATGTGCAGGTGGTCACCATGCCGGTGCCCACCCAGGAAGGCATCACCAAGGACAATGTCTCGGTCAAGGTCGACGCGGTCGTGTACTTCCGGGTGACCGACCCGGTGCGGGCCGCCATCGAGGTGCAGGACTACATGTTCGCGGTCGGGCAGGTCGCCCAGTCCTCGCTCCGGTCCATCATCGGCAAGAGCGATCTGGACGATCTGCTGTCCGACCGGGAGCGGTTGCACGAGGGGCTCGCGCTGATGATCGACAGCCCTGCCGCCGAGTGGGGCATCCACATCGACCGGGTCGAGATCAAGGACGTACAGCTCCCCGAGTCGCTCAAGCGGTCCATGTCCCGGCAGGCCGAGGCCGAGCGTGAGCGGCGGGCCCGGGTCATCACCGCGGACGGTGAGTTCCAGGCCGCCCAGCAGCTCGCGAACGCCTCCCGGATCATGTCGGACACCCCGGAGGCCATGCAGCTGCGGCTCCTGCAGACGGTCGTGGAGGTCGCCGCCGAGAAGAACTCGACGCTCGTGATGCCGTTCCCCGTCGAACTGCTGCGGTACTTCGACCGGGCGGCGCGCCAGTTCGGGTCCGACGACGGTCCCAAGGCGGAGACGGGCAACGGGCACGGGCAGGCGGCGCCGCGTCCGCAGCCCGTTGATCCGCGGCTTGCCGCCGGTGTGCCCACGCAGGGCGAAGAAGCGCACGGCACGGGCGCGTGACACGACGCGGCCCCGGGACCGCCGGTCCCGGGGCCGCACCCGCCCGTTCGTCAGGAACGGGTCCCCCGAAGGATCCGCGCCGCCCTCGCATCGAGTTCCGCGCGGAGGCGGACGGAGCGTTCGGCCTGGGCCAGGCCGTAGTCGTGTTCGAGCCGGCGCATGCGGTCGGTCGTCTCCTGTTCGACCCGGTGCCTCCGCTCCTCGTACTCCATCACGGCACAGGCGTGCTGGACCTCCAGTTCCTCGGCGTGCATCTTGCGGCTCGCGTCGAAGCGGGTGGTCAGCAGGCGGTCGTACGTCGTGCAGCCGCTCATGAGCTTGGCCAGGACGGGCATGGCGTCGATGGCGACGAGCAGCAGGTGCAGCACGACGAAGACAAGACCGGCGTACCAGTCGGACCAGGCGACGCCTTCGAGCCCGTGCGCCCGGGTGAGGAGTCCGTCGCTGTCGAGGGCGGCCGCCCGCTGCCGCGTCTTGGTGTCGATGGCCCGCTGCAGGAGGGGCTGGTAGGCGTTGGCGACCGAGTCCTTCTTCGCGGCCAGGGTCTGGCCCTTCTCGACCAGGTCCGCCAGTTGGCCCTGGTACTTCTTGATGTGGCTGGTGCTGTTGTAGGCGTCGCGGTCGTCGCGAGCGCGTTTGCACGTCTCGGTGACATCGCGGCCGCCGCCTGCGTACCGGATCCACTTGCTGCTGTCGCACTCGCGGTTGGCGATGGTGTTCTTGCCGCTCAGGGTCTTGTTGATCCGGTCGACCTGGGTCTGCAGGTCGTTGGTCTGTGCCGCGTTCGCCTTGATCTGTTCGTTCAGCTCGGCCGGGGAGCCCGGCACCTTCAGCTGGTAGTCCTGGCACGCGGGCCGGCCGGTGGTCGACGTACCGTCGGCGGGGTTGCAGGAGACGAGCATGCCGCGGTAGTCGGCGACCTTGCGCTCGTTGCCCACGGCTATCTCCTGGCGGATTTCCTTGTCGAAGATCTGGAAGAGAAGCGGTTCCGCGATGAAGATGCTGAGCAGCAAGGAGATCACAAGCCGGGGCAGCAGCACCCGCAGCGGGTTCCTGGCCGGTACGCCATGGGTGCTGGCCACCAGCCAGCTGTCCAGGGCGAGGATGACCCAGAACCAGCACACGGCGACCACGACGACGACCACAAAGGGGAGTTCGGCGCGGATGGTCGCGAGTGCCAGGCCCATGGACACGCCCGCGAGCAGCGCCGTGTTGACGACGATGGCGCCGTAGCGGGTGTAGCGGGGGCGCTCCTCCGGCACCCAGTCCAGGACGTCCTCGCGGATCCCGATCACCCGGCGCAGCCGGGTCGACGGGCCCAGGTCGGGGAGCACGGGGCGGAAGGGCAGCGGGGGCCCGGAGAACGCGGCGTCGTCCGCCGGCCGGACCGGTACGTCAGTGGCCAACGTGCTCCTCCAGTCCCGCCGGTCCGATGTCGAGGTCGCTGTCGTCGCCGCTGTCGCCGTCGACCACGTCGTCGTCCTTCGGGCGCTGGTCGAGCCGTTCCGCGGAGACCTTCTGCACCGGCTGGGCGTCCCCCTGCCGCAGTGCCTGGGCCCCGTACTGGGGGATCTCCCCCATGCTGTTGATGAAGGCGCCCATGTCGGCACCGGTGTCATCGAGAAGGCCGCGGTCGATGGCCCGCGCCTTGAGGTCCCGGTTCGCGGCGAGGAGATGGTCCGCCCACTCACGCTGCTCCTGGCGCTGCAGATGCGCGTCCTCCCGGTTCTCCTGCCGCTCCCGCAGCGTGTCGCCCCGCTTCAGGTCCCAGCGGCGCGCCTCCTCCTGCCGCCTGGCGGCCAGGTCCTCGCGCCGGTCCTGGCGGGTCAGCTCCCTGAGCCTGTCGTCCCGTTCGAGCTTGTGGCGCTTGTCGTCGCGTTCCAGGGCGGCCCGGCGCTCCCGTTCCTCGCGTTCGAGGGCGGCCCGGCGCTCCAGGTACTCCCGCTCCAGCCTGGCCAGTTCGCCCTCCCGTTCGCTGCGGTGCGACGCGTCCGCGCGTACCCGTCCGGCGAGCGTGTCCGCGGAGATGTCCCCGCTGCGGTACGCGTTGAAGTCGGCGGCGACGGGATCGCTGCCGATGACCCGCAGATCCTCGGTCAGCTGGTTCCTGACGAACCCGTTGTACTGGGCCTTCATCATGAGCTCGTGCTCCTGGCCCTCGGCGCCGCTTTCGTGCTCGAACCGGGTGCGCATCCTTTCGTACTCCTGGCGGTTCAGCTCCTTGCGGAGCGCGTCCTCGCGCCGGATCTCCTCCAGCAGGCGCTTCTTCTCCGCCTCGGCCCGGGCCCGCTCCTGCTCCAGCTCCTCCCTGAGCCGGTCCTTCTCCAGGGCGCGCCTGGCCTCCTCGACCTCGCGTACATGGGCGGCCAGCTCCTCGGGGGTGAGGACGTCGACCGCGGACGGCACGGCGTTGAGGCCCGAGACGACCGGCGGCCGCATCTCCAGGTAGGCGGTCAGCCGCGCGTCGATCCGGCGGCGGACGGTGCCCGATTCGACGATCGGCAGATCGGCGCCCTCCTCGGTGAGGCCCGGGATCCCCCGCAGATAGCCGAAGAGCAGTGCCTCGACATCGGTGATCCCGTCCCGTACGACCGCACGCGCATCCGTGACGGTGCAGTGGAAGGTCGTGCGCAGGGTGAAATCGCCCGCCTCGGCGGAGGGGATGCGCATCTCCACGACGACGGGCACACCGACCCGCCGGTCGACGACGGTGACGGAGCTCGCGGCCACCACCACGCTGTCGTCGCAGCGCAGCAGACCGTGGTCCTCGACGTAGTCCTCCCCCAGCCGGAAGACCCGCACCTCGTGTGCGGCGAGCCGGGGGAGTTCGTCTTCGTCCCTGGCCGGCCGTTTGTGGAGCAGGCCGACGCGCTTTTGCGGGCGCCCGTACTCCCTCTGCTCGACGAGGGGATACCTCTCAACCATGCCTTCAGTCCTTCGTGCTCAGTACGGCCGTGCCCATGACGGCGTTGAGGAAGATCTCGACGAGCGCGGCCTCGTCCGGTTGGGCCCTCACGGCCCGCAGCGCGGCCGTAAGCAGCGGGCGCTCGTGCATCGGCAGCGCCCCGCCGACGGCCTTGCCGAAGCGTTCGGCGACGGGCTCGGGGCGGACGCCGGTGGCCGGCACCGCGCGCAGGGTGGTGCGCAGGGCCCGCAGGGCCTTGGCGCGCCGCGGCCGGTTGCACAGCACACCGGCCCACAACTCGCCAAGTTTTTCGGTCAGTTGGGGCTGGCGGGCGACCAGTCCGGCACAGACCGGCCGTCCCGACCGCAGATCGTGCGCCGTCAGCACGGCCATGACCGTGTCGAAGGTGGTCTCCTTCAAACGGGTGGCGACCGTGGTCCCGCGCTGGACGCTCAGCCGGTGCGCCAGGGCCCAGAAGACGACGCTCGGGTCCTCCCTGCTCTCGGCCAGCGCGACGACGAGATCGGCCAGCGCCCCCATCGCCTCGTTCGACTGGCCGTCGCCGCGGCTGGTCAGGTGCCACAGCCACTTGACGGCGTCGGTCGGGAAGCGGACCCCGAGCTGTCCGCCGAATGCCCGTGCCGCCGTCGACCTCAGGCCCCTGTCCCCCGACTGGGCCCAGCTGCGGGCGAGGGTGAGCGCGGTGGCGCCGAGGTCCTCGTCCAGGGACATGCAGCACAGGACCAGGGTGGCCATGCCCTGTCCGCGCATGCCCGCCACGCCCTGGGCCCAGGGGCGCAGATAACAGTCGGCGACCTCGTCGAAGGCGGGGCGGGCGAGCAGGGTGAGTCCGGAGGCGATCGACAGCTGGAGGTAGGGGTCCGGCTCTGCGCCGACGAGTGCGGTGAGCCAGTCCCGTACGCCGTTCCAGTACGACATCGAGTGGTTCACCCACAGCTCCTCCAGAACCCACTGGCGGTACTGCGGGGCGCCGAAGACCAGAACGGTCCGGGTGAGGGAACCGAGCTTCTGCTCCTGGGTGGCGGCCAGATCGTTGCGGATCAGGGAGCGCCGGCGGTCGGCCGCCCGCCGGGGGGCGGCCGTGCCGTCCACGATGTCGGCGGCCTCCGGTCCGGCCGGCGGCGGGTGGGGGAAGGCGGGGGCCAGGTGTGGCTCCAGGAGCTGCTGGCAGGACTCGAAGTCGCGCAGGCCGAGGCCCGTGGCGAAGACGAGCGTGGTGACCTCGGCTATCTCCTGCAACGAGCGCTCGGCGGCGAACCAGTCGCGCACGGGCCGGGCCGCGCCGCTGCCGTACTCCTTCCAGACCCCGGCGGCATCCGCTCCCTGCGCGATCCGGTCCGCCGCCGCGACGACCTCCGTGATCGTGCACCCGGCGGGCAGCAGTTCGACGGCCTCCTTGACCGTCACCTCGTCGCATCCCGCCTTGCGCAGCCGCAGCCGGATCACATCGCTCGGTTCGGGGGCCCGCCACGGCACATGGCGCACGGACTCGAGCCGCTCCCCCTCGACCTCGTGCACGGTGGTGACCACCAGGTGCGCACCCTGCTCGCACACCTTGTCGCGCACCCGCCGCCAGTCGAAGTCCGCCGTCTCCGACGGGCCTTCGTTCGTCCGGTCGAGGAGCACATAGCCGACGCCCGGCGCGAAGGTGGGACGGCCGGCGAGTTCCTCCAGGCTCCGGTCCGGGGAGAGCATCACGTACTCCATCCCGTCGGCGACCTCCTTGAGAAGGGCCACGGCCCCCGAGCGCTTGCCCGATCCGGGCGGCCCGACCAGCACCACCACCCTGTCCCGCTGGAGTGCGTGTACCGCCTCGTCGAAGCAGGACGGTGGGACGTACGACGCCAGGAGCGCGTCCGCCTCCTCGGCGTCCAGGCGCCCCACGGCCCGTCGGCGGGCCTGGGCGGGATCGGTGCCGCCGATCCCGAAGTGGGCCTGGCGCGCGTCGAGGGGACCGTAGAAGAACTGGTTGACGTTGTTGTGGTGCACCTGGCCCGTGGCCCGTTCCCCGTGTGAGCCCTGGCTGTCGGCGGGAGCGCCCGGACCTTCGGCGGAGGCGGCCGGTCCGTCCCCGGGCGGCGGCCCCTGGCCGGGAGCGCCCGGGGCCGGGGCTTGCGCGCCCGAGGGATCCTCAGGCGCGCAAGCGTCTCTCAGCTGATCGCTCCGGGCCCCCTGACCGCCCTGAGCTCTCTGTTCGCTCTGTTCCTCGTCCATCCTCAGCCGTCACTCGGAGTCACTTGGAGTCACTTGGAGATCCCGAAGACGGCACCCTCGGCGTGGACGGTTCCGTGAAAGGCCTGAACTACCGTGTCTGCTGGTGCAGTTGGCGCACTCAGGGGGCGCACGGCAGGCGCTTCACCACCCCCACTCGCGCCAACTCCACCGCTCGCACCCGCATCACCACCGGCACCTGCACCCGCGCGGGTGCCCCCGCCACGCGGTGCACCCCCGTCCAGCCCCAGCGCGCGGGCGTCGTGCCCGGGTACCCAGATCCACGCCCTCCCCGCGTACTCCTTCTCCTCGATCAGCACCTCGTGGAACTCCTGGGCCCGGATGGTCGTGTACGCCTCGCGCACCACGTCGTTGAAGACGGTCGCCGAGACCGCGAGGGCCAGGCACGCCTCCGGGGCCGCGGCCAGGGCCGACCGCAGCATCGCGCTGTCCAGCATCCGGCCGATCTCGACGGGGGCCCGGCCTACGAAACCGTTGGCCGCCGGCGACGCCGTACCGAAGTGCACGGCGGCCCGCAGCCGCAGCCGGGCCTCGGGCAGCCGGCCGTGGTTGAAGGCCCGCAGGCCGGCGTCCAGATGGCGCATGAACGGGTCGACCAGATCCGGCTCGGACGCCCCCTCCGGCAGGACGGCGAGCACCGAGTCCCCGGCCTCCTGCGTCTCCCACCGCTCCCGCTGCAGCCCGGCCGCGTCGGCCGCCTCGCCGAGCAGCCGCTGGATGGCCTCCTGCAACTGCCGCTGCGTCAGTACGTCGACACCGCCGTACCCCTTCGCGTCGACCGCCAGCAGCAGTCTGCGACCGAACGTTCCCATGCTCGAACTCCCCGCTCACTCAGTGGAGTCACATCCCCGTGCCCCTCGGGTCCGGGATGCGCTCCGGAACACGCCGGCGTCCGCTCCCCCGGGTGCGGACGCCGGTAGGCCAGTCGTACACGTCGCGTCCCGCGCGAACCCCGTGGAAATACGGGATGTGGAAGAAGGCGAGAACATACAGCTGCCGACGGATGTTACGGACGGGTTCCCAAAGAACCCGGAACCCGCAGAAATGCCGGGTTGTCCCGGCGGATTCCGGGCCTACTGGACCTCCGCGACCTCGACGGCCCCGACGAGAGGCCCGCCGAGCCGAAGAAGGAGGACCCTATGCCGTCCGTCGGTGCCGACCCGGACAACCGTCCCGCCCAGCACATGTTCAGCGCCCTGCAGACCACCCACCAGCACGCCGACACCAAGGCCGGGATCCTGGCCGCCGCGCAGGCGGCACTGGTCGGTACGGCGGGCTCGTGGAGCGGGCGGGCCCTGCACACCGCGGAGCGCGGCGGAGCGGCGGGGGTGCTCGCCGGGACCCTGCTCGTGCTGTTCCTGTGCGGGCTCTTCGGCGGCGCCGCCTTCCTTGCCGCCACCCTGCGCCCCCGGCTGCTGCACTCCGCCGACGCCAACCGGTACGGCTTCGTCCACCTCGCGACGGGGCCCGACATCCTGCCGAGCGGGGGCACGGGCGGCGAAGAGGCCTCGGAGCGACAGGAGTTGTCCCGCACGATCCGGTTCCTCGCCCGTGTGGCCGTGCGCAAGTACCGGTGCCTGACGGCCGCGGTGGTGTGCACAGCGGTGATGGGCGTCAGCGCCGGACTGCTGGTGGTGCTGCGCCCGTTGCTGTCCTGACCCTCGCCCGGCCGCAAGCGGACCGGCTACGGGACGGTCGTGGTAACGGGACCGGTGCCGGGGGGCACTCCGGGGTGCCGGACGGCTACGGTGCGGGTCTGGTTACGGGAGCCTGCTGAGAGCCTGACGCCGCCGAACTCCTCGGCACGCCCGCGACCTCGGCGCCGCTCCCGGTGCCGGCCGCAGGCCGTCCCGGCTCGGCGCGTGCAGCCGTCACAGTGGCACGCACCGAGCCGCGCGGGCACACGGCCCCCGGCCGGGCACCCGGCACCAGGTGCCAACGGCGAAGGCACGACACCCGGCCACGCCCCGGCGCATCAGGAGCGCCGGCCCGATGGCCGCGGTCTGCGACCGGCCGCCGCCCGGCGCCGGAGATCCGGCGCGGGCGCATCCGTGCGTCCGAGGGGCTCATTCCTCCGGTGCCAGGTCCGCCAGCCGCCTGAGCCGGGGCAGATCGCGGACCGTCGTCGAGCGGTAGCCGGTGTCCAGCAGGCCGTCCTGGCGCAGCTCCCGCAGCCCCTTCTGCACGGTCGTCTCGGCGGCCCCGGTGAGCGCGGCCATCTCCGGCTGGGTCAGCCTGCAGCCGACGACCACACCGCCGTCCACCGGGTGACCGTAGGAGGTGGCGAGTTCGACCAGGAGCCGGGCCAGCCGTACCTTGGCCGGATAGCCGCGGAAGTCCAGCCGGCGCCGGTTGGCCCAGCGCAGCCGGTCGGCGACGATCCCGGTCAGCGCCATGGACACCTCCGGCCGCCGCATCAACAGCGGGTGCAGCACGGCGGGTTGCAGCACCCGAGCCGTGACGGTCCCGCAGGCCGTCACCGTTGCGGAGCGCGGCGAACCGTCCATGGCCGCCATCTCGCCGACCGTGTCACCGCCGACGCGGACCGCGAGCAGCGACGTCTCCCCGTTCTCGACTCGCGCCGTCACCTTGGCGAAGCCGGAGAGCAGGACCAGGACATGCCGGTCGCGCGCCCCCTCGCTCAGCAGGACGTCGCCGGCCTCGAACCGTGTCTCCACACCCAGTTCGAGCAGCTCCCGCCGGGCCTGCGGCGACAGCACCCCGAGCAGACTGCGTGCGGGCCACTCCGCGAAGCTGTACGGCATGAGCGCGGTCCCCCCGACGTGTCAGCACCTACCGCTCAATCCTGCCCGCTGATCACGCACTCGGGAGAGGAACTCGGTTCCTTCGCCCTTTCGATGCCGCCGGCCGGGATCCGTCGTCGCCGTCCGCCCGCGGCCGCCAGCGTCAGCGTCGCCGCCAGGGACGCCGCCGCCATCACCGTCATCGCCGATCCTGGCGAGGTCAGTTGGGCCACCGCACCCGCCAGGGCCGCGCTCACGCCCTGCATCGTGAGCATGCCCGCCGAGTGCAGTCCCAGGGCGTGGCCGCTGAGTTCCTCCGGAGTCAGGGCCATCAGACGCTCCTGCTGGACGAGGCTCGCGCTGAAGCCGACCGATGCCAGGGCCGCGCAGGCCGCCGCGACCGGCACGGCGGGGTGCAGCGCGAACAGCAGGTACGGGGTCGCCAGCACCAGCAGGAACGGGATGCCGAGGCGGCGGCGCAACGCGGGCGGGAGGATGCGGCCCGTCGTCACGTCCCCGACGAACATCCCGAACGCGGCGCACGCGAACAGCGCGCCCGCACGGTCGGGGGCGTAGGCGACGAACAGCGACTCGCAGCCGACGACCAGACCGTTGGGGACCCACAGGAGGAGGTATGTCGTCCGGCGCGGCGGGGACGACCACAGCAGCGCGTTGGTGCGCCAGGTCTGCGCGACCGACGGGCGGCCGGAGGTGCGCGGGGCGCGGCGGGTGAGGCCGAAGCGGGTGCCGAGGGCGGCTGCCAGGTACAGAGCGGATGCCGTCACAAGCGTCGTGCGCGGGGACAGCACCGCCACCAGGAGGCCACCGGTCGCGTACCCGGCGATCTGCACAAGCCCGTTCATCATGTTGAAGACGGAACGGCCCGGCAGATAGCCGTCCTTGGACAGGATCTCGTTCAGCAGGCCCCAGCGGACCCCGCCGCCGAGCGACTGGACCAGGCCGAGGAGCAGAATCAGCACGAAGACCGCACCGACCGGCAGGCCGGGCAGGGCCATCGCCGCCGTACCGGCCGCGAACGCGCACGCGATACCGGTCATCGTCGCGCGCGGCGGCAGCCGGTCCGCGGCCGACAGCAGTGTTGTCGCGCCCACGACCTGCGCCAGCTGCGGGCCGAACATGCTCACCGCGGAGAGCAGCGGCGAGTCGGTGGCCCGGTACACCAGCGTGCCGAGCGCCAGACCGCTGACCGTCGAGGCGGCCGTCTGGAGAGCGGTGGACAGGAAGAACGGAGTGAACTCCCGGGTGCGGAAGAGGTCGGAGTAGCTGCGCATGCACGGAGTCTGAGCAGGCGCCGAGGACGGCCGATATTGTTTCGCGCAGGCGCGAAACATCGAGGGGGGCGTACTGCCCATGGGTCTCTGGTACGTCAACGCCGACACCCTCGCCGGGAGCCGTTTCGTGCTGTCGCCGCTCGCCGAGGTCTTCGCGAGTCTGAAGCTGCTGCACACGGGCGCCGCCTCCCACCCCGGGGAACGGGCCTGGCTGGACGCCCACCTGCCCGCCTACCGCCGGCGGCTGGCCGCCGACCCCCTCACCGCGCTGCTCATCCGCTCCGGCCTCGGGACGGAGTGGATCGCGGACTTCCTCACGCCCACCCCGAGGGACGGGGAGAGCTTCGAGGAGGGTGTCGCCCGGGTCCGCGCGGCCCCTCCCGCCGAGGCCCGCGCTCACCTCACCGTCTCCCTGCGCGGCCCGCTCCCCGCCGCCCTGGACGACCGCGACGACCTGCCCGAACGCGCCGCCGATCTGCTGGCCTACGTATGGACGGAGACCGTACGACCGTACTGGGACCGGCGGCGGCGCATCCTGGAGGCCGATGTGGTCGCCCGTACGGCGCAGCTCACCCGGGGCGGCTGGGCGGCCGCGGTGGACACCCTGCGGCCGGGCCGGACACGCTGGCTCGGCGGCAACCGGCTCCAGGTCAACCTTCACGAGTACCCGCCCCGCGAGATCTCCGGCGCCGAGTTGGTCTTCGTCCCCGTCACACCGCAGACCGGCTGGGTGTCCTGGGAGGAGCCCGACCGGTACGCCGTCATCTACCCGTGTGCGGGCGTGCTGGCCCAGGGGCCGCGGACGGCGGTGCCGGCGAGCCTCGGCGCGCTGCTCGGGCCGGCCCGGGCCGGGGTCCTCGTCCTGCTCGACTCACCCATGAGCACGAGCCAGTTGGTCGCCGTGACCGGACAGGGGCTCGGCTCGGTCGGGCGCCACCTCAAGGTGCTGCTGGACGCGCGGCTGGTGGAGCGGCGCCGGGCGGGACGGTCGGTGCTGTATTCCCGTACGGCCGCCGGTGAGGTGCTCGTCACAGCGCAGCAGCGGGGCTGACGGGCACGTCATGAAGCGTCATGAAGCGGAGTTAGCATCCGCTTCATGACGACTACAGACAACAATTCCGGGTCCTCCGTCCTCGACGTCGAGATCGGCGCCCTGCAGGGCGGTTCCGCAGACCTGTCCCAGTACGCGGGCAAGGCCGTCCTCGTGGTGAACGTGGCCTCCAAGTGCGGACTGACCCCGCAGTACGCGGGCCTTGAGCGGCTGCAGGAGCGGTTTGCGCCGCTGGGCTTCACCGTGCTCGGGGTGCCCTGCAACCAGTTCCTCGGCCAGGAGCCCGGGAGCGCGGAGGAGATCGCGGAGTTCTGCTCGGCGACCTACGGCGTCACCTTCCCGATGACCGAGAAGATCGAGGTGAACGGCGAGGGCCGGCACACGCTGTACGACCGTCTTGTCGGGTTCGCGGACGCCGAGGGCCACAGCGGGGACATCCGCTGGAACTTCGAGAAGTTCCTGATCGGGAAGGACGGACAGATCGCCGCCCGCTTCTCGCCGCAGACGGAGCCGGAGTCGGCGGAGGTCCTGGCGGCGGTGGAGAAGGCGATCGCCTGACGGCCCGCCCACGCGGTTGACCTTGCCCCTGGGGCAGGGCGGAGTGTCCTCGTCACCGGGCGGAAGGCGTCCGGTGACGGAGGATGACAGGGTGAACGACGATCTGCTGACCATCGGCGCGTTCGCCGCGCGCTCGCGGCTGTCGCCGAAGGCACTGCGGCTGTACGACCGGCTGGGGCTGCTCGCGCCCGCGCACGTCGACGAGACCAGCGGTTACCGCTACTACCGGGCCGAGCAGGTCGAACGCGCCCGCATGGTCGCGCTGCTGCGTCGGCTCGACATGCCGCTCGCGCGGATCGCCGACGTGGTGGAGGCGCGCGAGTCGGACGGCGTACGCGCGTCCGCGCTGCTCGCCGGCTACTGGGCCGGCGTCGAAGAGCGGATCGCCGCGCAGCGGACCCTCGCCGAATACCTCCGTGGACGACTGTCGGGGAGGAGCTCCGAGTTGTACGGGAAGTTCGTGGTCGAAACGGTGGACGTGCCGGAGCAGGTGCTGATCACCGAGACGCGGCACACGCTGGCGGACGAGCTGCCGGCCTGGATCGGGGCGTCGCTGGGACGGCTGGAGGCGGCCGCGAAGGAGTGCGGCGGGGTGACCGCGGCACCCTTCGTCGTCTACCACGCGGAGGTGTCCCAGGAGAGCGACGGGCCCGCGGAGGCGTGTGTGCCGGTGGCCGACCGGGCGGCGGCGCGGGCGTGGGCGGAGACCCACGGGCGGGCGTGGGAGACGCGAGTGCGGGTGGAACCGGCGCAGCGGCTCGCGTACACCCGCATCACCAAGGCCCAGGTGGCGCATCCGCAGATCCTGGCGGCCTTCGAGGCGGTGGAGGCATGGATCGCGGAGCAGGGACTGGAGTACGCGGGCCCCTGCCGGGAGGTGTACTTCGCGGACTGGGACGCGGCGGGGCCGGACGACTCCGTCTGTGATGTCGCGTTTCCCGTGAGGTGAGCCAGGGCGCCAAGGGGGCTCCGCCGCCCCCTTGGCCTCCGCTCCTCACACGCCGGAGGGGCTGAATTTCTCAGCTCCCCTGCCGCAGCTCCTGCGGACAGGGGGTCCCCCGTGGCAGCTGGTACGGCGCCGCCAGGCGGTACGTGCCCGCGCGAGGGGCCAGCAGTTCCGTCCACTTGTCACCCGACGCGTCCTGCGTCGTCTCCATCAGACAGCCGTTGACGTTGTCGTACGTCTTCGGCGTGCCTGCCGGGCGGTGCTTCGACGTCTCCGTCTCCTGCGGCGGCTTGACGCCCTTGCCCTTCGCGTCGACCAGGCCGAGCCACGGCGAGTAGGGGATCCGGATGAGGACGCGGCCCGCCTTCTTCACCTCGATCGTCAGCTCGCCCTGGTCCGCCCGGTCGACGACCGCCGGCGGGTCCGCCATCGGGGTGGAGTCGGTCACCGCGAACAGCTGCCAGTTCGCGTCGCCCCAGATCTGCTTCAGATACGGCATGCCGCGCTGGACGAGTTCGCGTTCGCGTTCACCGCCGTCCCCGTCCGGCTCGCCCTTCGGCAGCACGACATAGTGCACCGCCCAGCGCTGCAGCCACGCGTGGTAGTTCGCGGAGTTGAGGGTGTCGTCGTAGAAGAGCGGGTTGCGCTCCATGTCGGCCTGGCGGTTCCAGCCGCGGGCCAGGTTCACGTACGGGGCCAGCGCCGACGCCTCGCGGTGCGAGCGCGCGGGGACGACCTCCACACGGCCCTTCTCCGCGCCCACCACCTGGAGCTGGTTGACCAGCGGCGCCAGCTCGCGCGCCCAGGAGGCCGCCGGGGTCGTGTGGATGATGTCGTCGACCGTCTTGAAGCCGATCCAGCCGGTGAAGCCGACGAGCGCGAGGACGACGGCGTACCACTTCCGGCTGCGCGGCACCGTGAACGGCAGCGCCGCGACCAGCGCCACACCGGCGAACAGCATCGCGAGGCGGGTGATGTTCGAGCCGATCTGGGAGCTGATCAGCCAGACGAGGAGCACGGAGAGCCCGTACACCGCCGCCGTGATCCGTACCGTCTTCCACTCCTGCGGGACCAGAAGGAAGACCAGGACGGCAAAGAGGAAGGGCAGAAGCGCCGACGCCCAGGTCATCGGCTGCGTACCGGAGAACGGGAACAGCCAGGCCGACAGCGCGACGACCACGGTCGGGGCCAGGCCCAGCGCCCACGCGCCCGGGCGGCGCTTCTGCAGGAACAGCGCGACCGCGACCAGGCCGACGAACAGGCCCGCCACCGGGGAGGACATCGTGGCCAGCGCGGCCAGCGGCGCGGCGCTCAGGGCCTTCGCCCAGCGTTTGTGGCGCAGGCGGTGCGGCCAGCAGAAGACGCATGCGGTGGCGCCCAGCGCGAACATCGTGCCCAGGCCGAACGTCACACGCCCCGAGATGGCGTTGCACAGCAGCGCGAACACTCCGGCCAGGGCGGGCCACCACGGCTCACGGACCGCTCGGCTGCGGATGAGGATCAGCGTCAGCAACCCGGCCGAGATCGTCCCCGCGATCATCATCGTCGTACGGACGCCGAGGATCGACATCAGATACGGCGACACCACGCTGTACGACACCGGGTGCATGCCCCCGTACCAGGCGAGGTTGTACGCCGAGTCCGGGTGCCGGCCCACGAACTCCGCCCATGCGTCCTGTGCGGCGAGGTCACCTCCGCTGTTCGCGAAGGTGAAGAACCAGACGAGGTGCAGGATCCCGGCGAGCGCCGTGACCGCGACGACGGGGTGCCGGCGGGCCCGGTCCGCGTAGCGGGAGGACTTCACACGGGTGAGCAGGGCGCGGAGGCGGGATGGCGACGGCCTGTCCTCGGCAGGGGGTTCGGGGGTACCGCCGGAAGTCGCGTCCTCGGCGGGGGGTTCGGGCATGCCGCCGGGGGGCGCGCCTTCGGCCGGGGGCCGGGAGCCGCGGCCCGTGTCCGTGTCCATTTCCGTGTCGGCAGGCGATGGGTCCGAGTCCGCCGCCGACGAGTCCATGCCCGCGGGCGACGGGTCCGCGGCCGGCGGCCGGGCGCTGCCGCCGTGGGCCGTGGTCCCGGGCCGGGAGCCGCCGTCCCGGGGCGCGTCCCCGGCTGTGGGTCGGGGGCTGCCGCCGGAGGTCGCGTCCTCCGCCGTTGGTCGAGGGCCCTCGGCGTGGGGCGTGGTGGTCCGAGGGCGGTTCGCGTCAGCGGCGGGCGCGCGCAGCGGTATTCGCGGGCCCGTATGACCGTCCGCAGGACGACCCGGATGGGCGTCGTCGGCGTGTGTCGGCTCCGCTGTGGCCACCTGAAGGCACTCCCCGTGTCCCGTTTCTTTTCTCGCCCCGCGTCCGGTTCCGTTCTCTCCCCGTGTCCGGACATCCGCAAGAGTTCCGCCACCGTTCCATCGGGGTTCTCTCGGGAATCCGTCCCGGGCCAGGTCGGCGGCTTGCGACCTGCTCCGGTCTCGCGACGCTAGCACGCACCCCGCCGACGGGCTCCCGGGTGGGGGCTCCGCCGGCGGGGTGTGCGGCGTGGTAGGGGACGTCCGGTACGGCGGTTCAGCCCAGTCGGGTGAACTTCGCGCCGTAGCCCGGTTCGGTGAGGTCCTTCTGGACGGCGACCGGGATCTTCACCGCGTGACTCGAACCGTCGCCGACCGTCAGGACGCCGACGGACGTGCCCGCCTTCGCCTCGTGCGGGAGGGCCTTGCCGTCGTCACCGATGGAGAGCTTGGTCGTCAGGCCCGGCCAGCCGACCGCCGTCATGTTCTTGGTGGCGACCACCGGCGTCTTCCCGCCGAGTTGGTCGTCCACGTACCCGACGACCTCGCCCTTCTTCACCACCGTCGCGGACGTCAGGCTCTGCTGGATCTTGTCGATCAGCTTCTGGCTGTTGGTGAGCGCCAGTTGGAGGCTGTCCCAGACGCGGCCGGTGTGGGCGTCCTGGTTGAGGACCGCGCCGTAGATCGTCTGCGTCCTGCCGTTGACGACCTTCGTGGCCGCCCACACCAGGTTGCCGCCGGCCGGGGTCGACGAACCGGTCTTCAGGCCGATCACGCCGACCTGCTTCACCAGCAGATCATTGTTGTTGTAGATCGTCCCGCTGAGACCAGGAATGTCCGCCTTGGCCATGCCGACGATGCTGCGGAACACCGGGTCCTGCATGACCTTCTTCGCCAGCTTCAGCTGGTCGACCGCGGTGCTCACCGTCGACTTGTCCAGCCCGCTCGGGTCCGTGTACGTCGTGTTCGTCATGCCGAGCTTCTTCGCGGCGGCGTTCATCTTGCCGACGAAGGTCTTGTTGTCGGAGTCCCAGCGGGCCAGCAGCCGGGCCGCGTTGTTCCCAGACGGGATCATCAGCATCTGGAGCATCTGCCGCTCGGTGAACACCTCCCCCTTCTTCATGGCCGCCGTCGACTCGTCCTGGTTCTTCGACTCGTCCTCGGCCTGCTGGTCCACGGTGATCTTCGGGCCGCCGTCGTTCCCCTTGAGCGGGTGCTCCTGGAGGGTGACGTACGCCGTCATGATCTTGGTGACGCTCGCGATCGGCTTCGGGGACTGCTTGCCGTCGGCGCCGACGACGCCGACGCCCTCGACCTCTATCGCCGACTGGCCCTGACCCGGCCAGGGCAGGTCGAGCTTGCCGCCGCCGAAGGTGTACGTGCCGTCTGCGGTGAGTGTCAGGGCCGCGGCCGGCAGCGGACGGACCGCCTGCACGATCGCAAAGATGATCGCCAGCAGGATGACCAGCGGCGTCCAGATCTTGATCCGCCGCAGAACGGTGCGCACCGCCGTGTCCGGGGGCGGCGGGGTGTTCGTCAGCTCGGCGAGCAGGTCCAGCGGCGGCTTCGGGGGAAGCGGCTGCTGCGCGGTGCGCTCCGGGCCGACCTGGGGCAGCGCGGCGGTCGCATCGGCGGGGCCGGCAGGGGACTTCGGCTTCGCGGGCTTCGGCTCGTCCAGCTGCTTCAACGCGACGAACCTGCTGGTGCGTTCGGCGTCGCCCTCGGCCGGCGGCTTGGGGGTGGACTTCGCGTCCGGCTCGGCCTCGTCGGCTTCCGGCTTGTCGGCCTCCGGCTTGTCGGTCTCCGGTTTGCCGGTCGCGGGCGCGGACGACTTGGCCGCCCAGGACGGCGCGGGCTTGTCGTTGGGGCTGTCGGCTGCCTTGTCCCCGGGCTTCGCGGACGGCTTGGTGCCGCCGAGCTTGAGCATCGTGGTGGGCTGGTCGACGGCGGGCTTGTCGGACGGCTTGGCGTCGCCCAGCTTGAGCATGGTCGTGGGCTGGTCCACGGCCGGCTTGTCGGCGACCTTGTCCTCGGGCTCCTCCGAAGGCTTACTCTCGGGCTTCTCCAGGGCCTTGCTCTCGGGCTTCTCCGGGGCCTTGTCCTCAGGCTTCTCGGACGGCTTGGCGTCGCCGACCTTGAGCATGGTCGTGGGCTGGTCCACGGCGGGGCGTCGTACGGTCTTGAAGACGGCGGTGGCCTGGTCGACGGACGGCTTGGCGGCCCTGGAGCCTTCCTCGGCTTCGACTTCGGCTTCGGCTTCGGAGTCGTCCTTGTCTTCGGACTTGGGGGTGTCCTTGCCCCCGGTCCCGGTCCCGGCCTCGGCGATGTCGTCGGAGGCTTCCCCGCCATCCGCCTTGTCGTCGGCCTCAAGGGCTTCCTCGGCCTCGGCTTCGGAGGCGGTCCCGGCCTCGGTCCCGCTCTCGGCGTCCTCCTCGGCCGCCGGCTCGGCGTCGGAAGCGTCCGCGGTCGTCGCCTCGGCCCCGGAGGTGTCGGCGGTGTCCGTCTCCGACTCGGCGGCGTCCTCGGCCTTCGTCTCCGGCTCAGAGGTGTCGGCGGTGTCCGTCTCCGACTCGGCTGCGTCCCCGGCCTTCGTGTCCTCCTCGTCGGCGCCCTCGCCCTCGGCGTCCACGGACCTCTCGGACTCCTTGCCCTCGGTCTCCTCGGCAGCCGCCCCCTCCACATCACCCGAACGGCCGTCCGCCGCACCCGACTTGGACCCGGCCCCGGACCCGCTCCCGGACTCGGCCTCGTCCGCACTCCTTACCCAGGAAGCCGGCGAAACACGCCTCGCCGCGTCTCCCCCGGCACCGTTCCCGCGGACCGCGGTGCTCTCGGACGCCGTATCGGCCTCGTCCACGGCCGAACCGGCGGAGCTGCGCAGCGCCCGCGTGGAGAACACCGCCGTAGCCTGGTCGACGCGCACCTTCTCGTCGGTCATCGCGAGCCGGGGGTCACGGTCGGCCGTGGCCGGCCCGGGAACCGGAGCCCCGCTCCCCGACGTCGGTTCCGCCGACGCCCCGTGCTGCTTCGACCTGTCGGGGGACTCGCCCGCCACCGATGCCTCCTCCTTGCGCCACGCACCCACTCGCGCGCCTTGCCGAACCGTGAACCGCCGCCCGGACACCGCTGCCCGAACCATGTACCAGTGTCCTGTGTGAGGGATTGACCACTGCGCTAGACGAGAACGACATACCTACTGGTTCCACTACATTCCGGTCACGCACCCTCGACAGACCAATGTGAGAGGGGTCACCCTGTCATTCATCCACGCGGGGAGGCATGGATGGGCAGGAGCCGCAGAACACTTCCGGAGGAGCTTCTGCTGCTGGCATTGGACCCGGCCACGGGTACCACTGCACAGCCGCAGTCGCTCGACCTTGGTCTGGCCGGAGCACAGCTAGTGGAGCTGGCGCTGGCCGGACGGATAGCCCCAGACGGGGATCGTATCGCCGTGGTGGCACCACGGCCGACTGGAGATCCAACTCTGGACAGCGCGTTGGAGTTGCTGCGCAGGCGCGGCGCTCCGGTACGGGCGGTCCACTGGATCGGCGGGCCGCGTCTCGGGCTACGCCAAACCTATCTCTCACATCTGGAGCGGTGCGGCATGGTCCAGGCCGTGGCCGGCCAGATGTGCGGGGTTCTGCCGACGACTCGCTACCAGGCGACGGACACGGCCATCAGCCGGGAGATCAGGTCCCGGCTCGATTCCGCGATCCGCACCGGCGTTCCGCCGGACCCGCGGACCGCGGCGCTCGCCGCGCTGGCCCATGCGGTCGGTCTCGGCAAGCACCTGTATCCGGGCAACGAGGGACGCTCGTCCCGCTCCCGGCTGCGGGATCTGATCAGGCACGACCCCATGGGCGGCCTCGTGGCGCACGCCGTGATGGACGTCCAGAACGGTGCGGTCGCACAACCGCGCCGCAGCCCGGCCACGGCCGGCCGTCCGGCCGCCGGAGCCAGGCCCGCACCGGAACCCGCTCGTGGCGTTCCGATGCAGCCGCGCCGCGGACCCATGGCGCGCGTCGTGGCCCACTGAGCCGCAGCCCCGCGGCTCGCCAGGATCACGGCAGAACCACCGGCACGACCACCGGCTGAACCAGCAGGATCGGTACAGCAGGTACCGCACGGCCCGGCACACGCACGCAGTCCCGAGACCCGGTTCGGGAGCCGCAGGCACGCGCGGGGCGATGAGACCGTCCGTCCGGACGACGACACGGCCTCACCCGCCCCGCGCGGCCGCATGCCCGCAGCCGTACGGCATTCGTGGTACGGCGGGGCCAACATTTTGGCCGAGGACCGCCCAACCGGTGCGCACACTCCGCATATCCGCGGTTTCCCAGCGGTAGGAAGCAGCTTGGTGGCAATCTGCTCAGCAGCAGATACACAAAGTAGAGGCCGGTAAGCCGGAGGTGCGCGTCCGTGGCGTCGAATGTCAATCCCACCGTCCGGCGACGCCGGCTCGGTCAGGAACTCCGCCGGCTCCGTGAGCTCAAGGGCATGACCGCCGAAGAGGTCGCCGAGCGGTTGCTCGTCTCGCAGTCGAAGATCAGCCGCCTCGAGAACGGCCGACGCAGCATCAGCCAGCGCGACGTCCGCGATCTGTGCGGGGTGTACGAGGTCGAGGACCAGCGTGTGGTCGAGTCGCTGATGGAGATGGCCCGCGACTCGCGCCAGCAGGGCTGGTGGCACGCGTTCGGAGACATCCCCTACAGCGTCTACATCGGCCTTGAGACCGACGCGGAGTCGCTGCGGGTGTACGAACCCCAGATCATCACCGGGCTGTTGCAGACCCGCTCCTACGCCGAAGCCCTCATCCATGGGGCACTGCCCGAGACGTCGCCGGCCGATATCGAGAAGCGCGTCCAGGTACGGATGCGGCGCCAGGAACGTATCGCCGCCGAGAACAACCCGCTGCGGCTGTGGGTGGTCCTGGACGAGGCCGCGCTGCGCCGCGTCGTGGGCAACAACCTGGTGATGCGGGAGCAGTTGGAGCACCTCGCGGAGATGTCCCGGCTCCCGCACGTCACCGTGCAGGTGCTGCCCTTCGAGGTGGGGGCGCACCCCGGCCTCAACGGACAGTACGCGATCCTCGAGTTCTCCGACGCGGCCGACTCCAGCGTGGTGTACCTCGAAGGGGTCACCAGCGACCTGTACCTGGAAAAGGCGCACGACGTGCAGAAGTACGCCGTGATGTACGAGCACCTGCGGGCGCAGGCCCTGAATGTGGATCAGTCCCGGCAGTACATCTCGGATGTGGCGAAGGAGTACGCACGCTGAGCCCTCCGCGCGGCGGGCGGCGGATCTTACACCAGAGCCGCCTTCCCGCGGAAGACACCCTTGGAATATGCCATCCGGTCGAGTGAACGACTGCTCCGAGTGGCGATGTTGCCGAGTAGCTTCGATCTCGCCATCAGCAAAACAAGTTGGCGCGAATCGCATCGCGGGCACCATCCGGAACCCGTGACGCGACGACAGCAACTCAGCAACTCGCTACCGGAGTGAACATGGCAGTTCTTCAGGGGGCCACGGAAACGTGGACCAAGTCGTCGTATTCGGCGGGCAACGGCGCCTGCGTCGAAGTCAAGTCGCCCACCGCGGCGGGACTCGCCGTACGCGACTCCAAGGTATCCGAGGGGCCCGTCCTGGCTTTCCCCGCCGACGCCTGGAACGCCTTCGTGGCGTCGATCAAGTAGGACCGAGCAGAACAACTCCACACAGCTCACCGACAGAGCCCTCTCGACTGGCCCGCCGTCCCGGCCGAGGGGGCTGTCTGTTTTCCGGGTTCGGTTCGCCTCCGAGCCTCCGGCATCAGCGGAGCCGGTCGACGTACCGGTCCGTTCCCGGCACCGTCGGAATGAACGGGGCCACCAGCTCCACCCGCCCCAGGCCCCCTTCCGCCACCGCCCCGTCCAGTCCCGTGAAGTGTTCCTCCCAGCAGTCCCTCGGGTCCGCCTCCAGGAACCACAGCAGGGTCAGACGGGTGTCCACCCCTTCCACCTGCTTCACATACGTCATACGGTCGCCCGGCAGCGGCGTCGGGCGAAAGAGCGTGACCATGGCCGCGGGGGATCCCGCCAGGCGCCGGGGCAGGTGGCGGGTGCGCAGCCACTCCAGCAACTCGGCGCGCTCCGCGGGCCCGTCCGCGTCGACGACCTCGAGGACCAGACCCACGTACGGGTGGTCCAGCGCATGGAAGTCGCGCGGGCCCGCCGCGCCGTCCCGGTACACCGTCGCCTCGTGGTCCTGGAAGGCGGTGAAGACGTGCGTACGGTCCTGGTAGACCCGGGCGTCGCGGTTGAGGCGCTTGTTGATCGAGACCGTCCAGCGCATGTGGTCGTCGTAGCGGCCGTCCGTGACCCAGTACGTCGAGAGGTAGCATCCGGCGGTCACCGGCTGGGCGACCGCCGACTTCTCGGGGTAGCGCAGGAGTTGCAGATCCCGGGTGGCGACCCAGCGGCGGCCCGCGTACATCCACGGCATGGCCATCGCGCCGGCGTAGTAGTGATCGTCCTCGTACCAGCGGTTGTACGCGTACTCGTGCCCCGGGTGCGGTTCCACCATGGTGATCAGGGCGTGACCCGGGTGGACGCCGTAGGGCCCCACGGCGGCCAGTTCCGCGTACACCTCGCTGCGCGTGTCCTCACCCATGCCGTTCCCCTTCCTTCCTCCGCCGGTCGCCCATACTCTGACGCTCCGTCAGATGATGCGCCAGAGCCACGGCAGCCGCCGGGCGAAAAAGGGGAGGCGTCGATGTCACTGCTCCAGGGCAAGACCGTCGTCGTGTCGGGGGTCGGCGCCGGGCTCGGTCACCAGGTCGCGGCAGCCGTGGTGCGCGACGGCGGCAACGCGGTGCTCGGGGCGCGCACGGAGGCGAATCTCGCCAAGGCCGCCGCCGAGCTCGACCCGGACGGCGCGCACACGGCGTACCGGGCGACGGACATCACCGACGAGGCACAGTGCGAGGCGCTCGCGACGCGCGCGCTGGAGCGGTTCGGGCGGATCGACGCGGTGGTCCATGTCGCGGCCTGGGACAGCTACTTCGGCGGCCTGGAGGACGCGGATTTCGCCACCTGGCAGTCGGTCATCGACGTGAATCTGCTGGGAACCCTGCGGATGACACGGGCGTGCCTGCCCGCCCTGAAGCGGTGCGGCGGCTCGGTGGTCTTCATCGGCACGCAGTCGTCGGTGGCCGCACCCTCCCAGGTGCGGCAGGCGGCGTACGCGGCGTCCAAGGGAGCGCTGACCAGCACCATGTACTCGCTGGCGCGTGAGCTCGGCCGGTACCGGATCCGGGTCAACACCGTGCTGCCCGGCTGGATGTGGGGCCCGCCCGTCGAGGCGTACGTGCAGTTCACCGCGCACACGGAGGGCGTACCGGAGACGGAGGTGAAGCAGCGCCTGACCGACCGGATGGCGCTGCCCGAACTGGCCACGGACGGCGATGTGGCGGACGCCGCGGTGTTCCTCGCCTCCGACCGGGCGCGGGCGATCACAGGTCAGTCCCTGCTGGTGAACGCGGGTGAGCTGATGCGCTAAGCCCCACCAGGCAGCTTTTCATGTATATGAACCCTCATCACCAGTAGGAACGATTTTGCTTCCTCTTGACCTTCCCGCCGGTTGTCGTGCTCATGGCCCCGCACCCACGATGAGCGGGCAGTCCGGCAGGCAGGGAGGGGCACATGAACGGTCTCGACTGGGCCGTCCTGGTCGCGTACTTCGGCGTGATGACCGCGATCGGCATCTGGTCCCACAAACGGGTCGACAACGTCAGCGACTTCTTCACCGCGGGCGGCAAGATGCCGTGGTGGCTGTCCGGCATCTCCCACCACATGTCGGGCTACAGCGCGGTGATGTTCACGGGGTACGCCGGCATCGCCTACACCTACGGCGTCACGTCCTACGTCACCTGGGCGCTGCCCATCGCCATCGGCGTGCTGGTCGGCGCGAAGCTGTTCGCGCCGCGCCTGAACCGGCTGAGGTCCCGGCTGCACGTGGCCTCGCCGCTGGAGTATCTGAAGGACCGCTACAACGTCCCCACCCAGCAGGCGCTGGCCTGGTCCGGCATTCTGCTGAAGATCGTGGACGTGGGCGCGAAGTGGGCGGCGATCGCCACGCTGCTCAGCGTCTTCACCGGCGTCACGCTCACCCAGGGCATCATCATCACCGGCGGCATCACGGCGGTGTACTGCACGATCGGCGGTCTGTGGGCGGACGCGCTGACCGAACTGGGCCAGTTCGTCATCCAGTTGCTGGCCGGTCTCGCGATGCTGGTCATCGCGCTGAACAAGATCTCCGACCGGGGTGGTCTGTCCAAGGCGCTGGACTCACCGAAGCTGGACGGTCACGGACACGGGTTCGCGGGCCCGTACCTGACGGTCTTCTTCCTCGCGTACCTGTTCATCAAGCTGTTCGAGTACAACGGCGGAATGTGGAACCAGGCCCAGCGCTACATGGCGACGGGCAGCGCGAAGGAGGCGACCCGGAGCGCGCTGCTGTCGGCGGGCCTCTGGTTCGTCTGGCCTGTCATCCTCTTCATCCCGATGTGGCTGTCGCCGCTCCTGGTCACGGCGAAGAAGCCGGACGGCTCGGACGCGTACGGTCTGATGACGGAACAGCTGCTGCCGCACGGCCTGCTGGGGCTCGTGGTCGTGGGCTTCTTCTCCCACACGATGGCCATGTGCTCCTCCGACGCGAACGCGATCGCTGCGGTGTTCACACGGGACGTGGCACCGGTGTTCTCGAAGGCGGCGCGGGCCTGGACCACGCGGGCCGGCCTGATCGCGGGCCGGGTGACCACGGTCGCCTTCCTGGGCCTGTCGATGGCGGTGGCGACACAGGTCAACTCCCCCGCCTTCAAGGACATCATCACGGTGGTCATCAAGTGGGTGGCCGGTCTGATGGGCCCGATCGCCATCCCGTTCATCCTGGGCCTGCTGCGCCCGTTCCGTAAGTCGGGCCCGACGGCGGCGCTGGCCAGCTGGGCGGCCGGTCTGCTGGCGTTCTTCTTCGTCAACTACCACCTCGACTTCTCCCAGCGCACGGACGTGAAGCTGGAGTACCAGGTGGCGCTGCCGATGGTGATCTCGTTGGTCCTGTACATCCTGATCGGCCTGGTGAAGCCCGAGGACACGCCGGAGCGGGACGAGATCATCGACAAGGTGAACAGGGACGACGACGGGGCGACGGCCGCAATCCCGACTCCGGGTACGACAACCGGCCCGCCGTGGGGGTCCCCCCGCTCGAGCGAAGTCGAGAGTGGGGGAGTTTGAGGACGAGGCCGTTCAGGCCGACGGGGGTCCGGGGGCGCAGCCCCCGGGCCGGGGATCCGGGGGCGCAGCCCCCGGGCCGGGGATCCGGGGGCACAGCCCCCGGGTGTGGCGGCTACGCCCGGGGGTACCGGGCCAGCCACCCCGGCGCAGACCCCGTAGGGCTGTGCAGCGCCGTGCCCTGTGTCATCTCCATCGCGAAGTCGTCCGCGAGGACCAACAGCGTGGGACGGCCCTCCAGTTCGGCCAGCCAGGCCGGAGGGAGGGCCGTCTCGCCGTGCAGGGCGCCCAGCAGCCCGCCGGCCAGCGCACCCGCCGCCCCCGACGGCCCACCGTGGTTCACCGCCAGGCACAGCCCGTGCCGTACGTCCTCCCCCACCAGCGTGCAGTACACGGCGACGGCCAGCGCCCCCTCCGCCGTACCGCCACCGGCCAGTTCCTCGATCCGCTCGGGAGCGGGCATCCCCTGCCGCACCGCGCCCAGCGCATGCTGCAACGCGTCGGCGACCGGCTGCATGCCCGGCCGCGGTGCGAGCAGCGCGAGGGCCCGCTGCACGCCCGCGTCCAGCGTCTCGCCACGGGCCAGGGCGTGCACGATCACGGCATACGCGCCCGCAGCGAGGTACGCCGTGGGGTGCCCGTGCGTCTGCGTGGCGCACTCGATCGCGAGCTGCAGCACGAGCTGCGGCTCCCAGCCGACGAGCAGCCCGAACGGCGCGGAGCGCACGGCCGCCTCGGGCCCCAGCTCGCCGGGGTTCTTGGGCGCGTCCAGCGTGCCCATGGTGTCGTCGCCCAAGCCGAGCAGACAGGCGCGGGCCGGGGAGCGGCGCGCGTACAGCCACTCCTCGCGCGCCAGCCAGCCGTCCTCCTTGCGGCGCTCGTCCGGCCCCCAGTCCCGCTGCGTGGCCGCCCAGCGCAGATACGCCCGGTGCAGATCCGTCGGCGGATGCCAGGCGCCGGTGTCGCGGCGGACCTGGGCGCGTATGAGGCCGTCGACCGAGAACAGGGTGAGCTGGGTGAGGTCGGTGATCGCGCCGCAGCGGCCGTGCCCGAACGCGAGGTCGGTCAGCCCCTCGTGGCCATGTGTCTGCCGGATCTCCTCCAGGGTGAGCCCGTCGAGCGGCGCGCCGAAGGCATCACCGACGGCCACGCCCAGCAGCGTCCCGCGCACCCGGCTGCGAAAGTCCTGCTGCTCGCTGCGCCCCCAGACGGCGCCGGCTGTCGCGCTCACCTGCACCTCCTCACGGCACCGTACGCACGTCCGACGCCAGCACTGTAATCGACCGTGGACGGTGGGTTGAGGTGACCACGTCACAGCCGCGTGGAGCTCCGGCAGCTCAGGGCGGAACGTGTCAGCCGTACCAGGTCACGTTGCAGACGTAGACGCACTCGTGACGGGGCACGGCCAGGAAGCTGATGAAGCCACGCCCGGCGAGGATGTCGAACTCACGCAGCCCGCCCTCCCTGTCGAAGGGCCTGCCGACCCTCACGGAATCGCGCCCGAGAGCAGCCAATTCCGCAGCGATCCTCTCCACCTCGGCCACGACGCCGGGCGGCAGCCCCTCGGTGATGTATTCGGCGCTCGGGTTGTAGTCCCAGGACCAGTCCGTCACAGTCCTGCCTCTGCCTCCGCCGCCTCCCGGATGGCGCGGATCTCTGCGATGGCCTCCGAAGGGTCCCGCTCCCCGGCATCCACGATCCGCTCCAGCTCACGCAGTCGCTCGGCACGCGCGGGGTGGCGCTCGATGGCGATGAATACGGCCCAGGAATGCACGAAGGCCCGCAGAGGCGCGAGGCTCTGCGTCTGCTGGGCGTTGGTCGTGGCCTCGAAGAGGTGCTGTGTGAGCGCCGGAAGACGACTGGGCGCGATGCGTGCGACTGCACTCCTCAGTGCGTCCGGAGTCGGCTCAGGCATGGGAATCAGCGGTCCGTACGGGCCGTCGCTCTGAGCACTCACGGTGACCTCCGGTGGTGGTGGTTCGCTCCTCGTACGGTACCGGTGGGGACCCCGGCGCACCCCCGGGACGGTGCGGGCCACACGACTCGTCCCCGTCATGCCTACGCCACCTCTCGCGCAGTTGCCGACCGGCAGTCCCGGCACGCTCCGGGCTCAGGAGCCCGGAAGGCGCGGTCGCAGCCGTCGCAGGTCTGGAGGGGGTATGGGCGGACGGGAGTCGGGTGGTGTGCCGGGGCTGGGAGAGGCGGAGGCAGGAGCGACTTGAGGCGGTGGGCGAGAAATGCCGCCGGATGCAGGATCGGGTCCTCGGGCAGGCTGTTCGTCAGTGTCCGCTGTACAGCGATGGGCGGAACGCCCCTTTCCAGCCAGGCGGCGACGGTCGGCGCCAGGCGGTGTACGTCCCGTTCGGTCAGCAGCAGGCGGGAATCGTGGGCGCGCAGACCGGCGAGGAGGTCGGCGGCGGCGCGGGGAACGGCCGGGGCCTTCGGGGCGGGCGGCGGTGCCGGTCGTGGTTCAGGCTCCGCAGCCGCCCGGACCACCGCAAGCCGGGGCTTGTTGTACGAGGTCGTCCGGGTTGTCACTCGCCCCGATTGAAGACGCTCCCTGGCACGCGTGAGGTAACCGTGTTCCTCCAGCTCCCGCAGGGCGGCGGCGATCCGGATCTCACCCTCGGGGAACTTGGCCGCCAGCACCTTGATCCCGATCGGCGTTCCGGCGGGCAGCGACTGGATGTGGGTCGCCAGGCCGATCGCTGTCAGAGACAGCTCCGGGTGCTGCGCCAAGTGGTTTCCGACCACGGTGAAGTTGTCGTGGTGCGGTTCGTTGACGTGGATGACACCGGAGTGGGAATGGGCGGACTTCGCGCCCTTGGGCGCGTTACGCTGCTTGTCAGTCATCGGGAAGCGTCTTCTTCCTTGGTGATCAGGCCCTCGCACTGGGATGCCAGTCCCGGCGAGGGCCGATGCATGTGTGGGGCTGTTGCGGCTGACGCTGCACCACAACTGCCCTGCCGCGCCAGTTGCGTTGGGCATATTCACTCCGGCGGGTGATCGACGGGGGCGGCGGGGGCGGGTTCGGTTCTTTCCCCGGTCCTTTGGTCTTTGGCGTCGGGACCCGCCGGGTCACGCCCCGCCGCGACCCGGTACGAGTTCGGCCCACACCGTCTTGCCGTGCGCGGGCGCCTCGTCCACGCCCCAACGATCCGCGTACGCCACCGCGATCCGCAAACCGCGGCCGGCTTCCGCGTCCTCCGCCGCCGGGTCCGGGATACGCGGGATCCGGTCGCCCCGGGCATCGGTCACCTCGATACGGAGGGTGCTGTCGTCGTGCAGCTTCAGCCCGAGCCGGAAGTCCCTTCCTGGACGGCATTCCTCGCCTTCGCCAGTCACTCCGCGTAGCGCGCTCGGTCGAGCCGGGCCCGGACGGCTGCCCGTTGCTCCCGCGCCCACGGGTACGACGGGTTCAGTTCCAGGGCCCGGTCCAGGTCCGCGAGCGCGGCCTCGTGGCGGCCGAGGTTGGACAGCGACACCCCCCGGCTCGCATACGCCGACGCGTACTCGGGATCGATGGCGAGCGCGCGGTCGTAGTCGGCCAGGGCCTCCTCGTCGCGGCCGGCCGCACGCAGCGCGTCGCCGCGCTCGCAGTGGCCCCACCCCCAGTCGGGCCACAGGACGAGGGCCCGGTCGAGGTCGGCCAGTTGCCGGGCGTGGTCGCCGAGCCCGCGCCAGGCCCGGGCCCGGCGGCCGAGCGCCCAGGCGTAGTCCGGTTTGAGTTCCAGGGCCCGGTCGAAGTCCGCGAGCGCCGCCTCCAGGTCGCCGTGGCGTTCGTACGCGGCGCCGCGGGAGGCCCAGGCGAAGTCGCTCGTCGGGTCGAGCCGGATGCCCTCGGTCAGGTCCCGGACCGCCTCGTCGTGGTGCCGCAGGATGCGGTGGTACTCGCCACGCAGGATGAGGTTGTAGGGGTTGTCGGGCTCCAGCGCGAGCGCGCGGTCGAGGTCGTCGAGCGCGGCCTCGTGCTCGTCCGTTCCGCCGCGCGTCAGGGCCCTGCCCCGGTGGGCCCGCACCAGGTCCGGGTCGAGGGCGAGGGCCCGGTCGTACTGCTCCAGTGCCCGCTCGTACTCGCCGCCGCGCGCAAGGGCGTCGCCACGTGACGCCCAGGCCGTCGCCCGCCAGGGCTCGTCCCCCCGGGCTCGGCTCAGCAGCAGCCGTAGCGCCTCGGCCACCCCGCCCTCCGCAAGCGCCTCCGAGAGTTCACCGCCCCACGCCCGTACGGCTTCCGCCTCCGCGTCCCCGCCGGCCTCGACGAGGAGCCGCGCCCACCGCCGCGCAACGTCGTCCCCGTAGTCGCAGACGGTGACGACATCCGTCAGCACCTCGGGCAGTGCGGCACGAGGCACCGCGCACAAGGAGTGGTACGACTCCGCGAGCCGCATCTCACGCCAGCCGTCGTCCGCCCAGAACTCGCGGGGCTCCAGGCCCGTTTCGGCCTCCTCCCGCCACCGGGCGAAGGCCTCCGCGAGCCGCCCGTGCCGCTCCACCCACCCCCTCGGCGACCGCCGCCGCTGCAACCGCAGCATCGGCGCGCGTACGACGTCGTGGTACTGCACCCGCTCCCCGCGCTCGTCGACGAACGGCAGCTCCCTCAACCACGCGTACAACGCGTCGCCCGCCGCGGCAGCGGCTGAAGTCACAGCGTGCTCGCCGGACTCGACAACCACGTGGAACACATCCGCGTCCAGCCGCCGGGGCAGCGCACATGCCAGCGCGACGCTCCGGCGCACCGGATCCTGCTCCCACTTCAGAAACCTCTCCACGGCCGTGGCACTCGGATCGCCCACGTCGTCCGGGTCGGCGGGCCGCGCCTCGGCGAGGGTCGACACGAGCACCGGCAGTCCGCCCGTGAGCCGCAGCACCTCGGCAACCACCGGCTCGTCCCGCACGCCCCTGTCCGCGAGCAGCCCCCGCGCTTCCGCCTCCGTGAACGGCCCGAGCGGTATGTCCGTCATGAAGTCGGCGAAGCCGCCCCAGCGCGCGGTGTCGAAGGGGCGTTGACCGGCGGTGACCACGACGACGGTGGCGGGCAGCGCGCCGTGGCGGTCGCTCGTCATCACTTCGTGGAGCCACCCGTCGAGGAACGGCCCGGTCCGCTCGTAGGTGTCGAAGAACAGGACGATCCACGGCACGGTGGACGCAGCGTCCGACAATTCGCTCAGCAGCACAGGTGTCAGCACCCGCTCCGGGGACAGGACCAGCTGCACGTCCTCCTGGTTGCGGAAGCGCGCGCTGAGGCTTGCCCTCAACCGATCGGCCCCCTGGGCGAGTTGACCGGCATCCAGGGCACCGACGAAGGGGGCGACCCCCGGCACCATCCCCAGCCCGATCAGCCCGGCCCGCGCCACCGCCAGGCTGCCCCCCGAGGGCTCCCCGGGATCGGGGTCGATCAGGGCGACCGCCTCCGCCTCGTGCCGCCGTTCCCGGTGTGCGGCCAGCAACCGGTCAAGGTCCTTGAACCGACGCCCCTGGGCGGCGAATTGACGGCTGATCGTCGCCATCGCCTCCGGGACACTGCCGGCGCTCTCGTCGACGTATGCGGTGAGCGCGCCCCTCTCGCGTGCGAGTTGCTCCAACTCCCTTACGAGGAAGGTCTTCCCCACACCCGCGTTGCCGTGCACATGGAAGAGGAAGCGGTGCCGCTCGTCCTCCGGCGGAAGGTCGAAGTTCGCCCGGAACGCGGCCCGTTCGCCGCTCCGGCCCACGAATCCGGCGCGTCTGCGCTGCCGGATCAGTTGCTGCATCGACGGTCGCGCCTGCGCCATCCGTACGTCCCCCTCGTACTCGCCCGGTCAGGCCCGGAACCATTCTGGCTCAATGCGTACGGAACATTGCGGCCGATGCCGGGAAGGAGACGGGCATGGCCACCCCCACATCACGCACCCTCTCCCTCACCGCCACCCTCCTCACCGCCACCGTCGCTCTCTACACCACGCTCGTGGCTTTCGGGAACATCACCGACTTCGGCACCAACCAGCAGTTCGTCCGCCATGTGCTGGCGATGGACACGACGTTCAAGGACGACGACCTGATGTGGCGTGCCATCACCTCGCACGCCTGGCAGGACGCGGCGTACGTCGCGATCATCGTCTGGGAGACACTCGCGGCGCTGGTCCTGACAGCCGCAACCCATCTGTGGGCCCGCCGCCATCCGCGCGCCCGGCAGCTCTCCACCATCGGCCTGCTGATGCTTCTGCTGCTGTTCGGCGCCGGGTTCATCGCGATAGGCGGCGAGTGGTTCGCGATGTGGCAGTCCAAGACGTGGAACGGTCTGGAGGCGGCCACCCGGATCATCGTGCTGACAGGGGTGGTCCTGCTGGTGACGCATCTGCCGGGGGCGGCCCCGGCAGATGCGGAGTAGGGCCCGTCCAGCCCCCTGCTCAGTCCAGCACCGGCAACAGCTCAGGCAGATGCCCGTCCGATGCCTCCGCCGCCCGCTGCCGCTCCTCCGCGACCTCGCCGTACAGCGTCGTGCGGGGCTTGGCCGGGCGGCCCGCCGCCTCCGCCACCGCGATGAGGTCCTTGATCGACTTGTACGAGCCGTAGGACGAACCCGCCATACGGGAGATGGTCTCCTCCATCAGCGTGCCGCCCAGGTCGTTGGCGCCGGAGCGGAGCATCTCCGCCGCGCCCTCCATGCCCAGTTTCACCCAGCTGGTCTGGATGTTGGGGATGTGCGGGTGCAGAAGCAGGCGCGCCATCGCCGTGACCGCACGGTTGTCGCGGGTCGTCGGGCCGGGGCGGGAGATGCCCGCCAGATACACCGGCGCGTTGGTGTGGATGAAGGGGAGGGTGACGAACTCGGTGAAGCCGCCGGTCCGTTGCTGGATGCGGGCGAGGGTACGCAGATGGCCCAGCCAGTGGCGGGGCTGGTCGACATGGCCGTACATCATCGTGGACGAGGACCGGATGCCCAGTTCGTGGGCTGTTGTCACCACCTCGATCCACGTCGCCGTCGGCAGCTTGCCCTTGGTCAGGACCCAGCGGACCTCGTCGTCCAGGATCTCGGCCGCCGTGCCGGGGATCGTGTCGAGACCCGCCTCCTTCGCCGCGGTCAGCCACTCGCGGATCGACATGCCGGTACGCGTCGCGCCGTTCACCACCTCCATGGGGGAGAAGGCGTGGACGTGCATGCCGGGGACGCGCTTCTTCACCGCCCGCGCGATGTCGAAGTACGCCGTCCCGGGCAGGTCGGGGTGGATCCCGCCCTGCATGCACACCTCCACCGCGCCCACGTCCCACGCCTGCTGGGCGCGGTCCGCGACCTGCTCCAGCGAGAGGGTGTACGCGTCGGCGTCCGTGCGGCGCTGCGCGAAGGCGCAGAAGCGGCAGCCCGTGTAACAGACATTCGTGAAGTTGATGTTCCGGGTGACGATGTACGTGACGTCGTCGCCGACCGCCGACCTGCGGACGTCGTCGGCCACCCGGCACAGCGCGTCCAGCGCCGGGCCGTCCGCGTGCAGCAGGGCCAGCGCCTCGTCGTCGGTCAGGCGGGTCGGGTCGTCGGCGGCCGTCCGCAGTGCCGTCCGTACGTCCGTGTCGATGCGCTCCGGTGCCATGCCCGGCGCCGCCGCCTCACGCAGCGCCTCCCAGTCGCCGTACACCTCGTCGAAGTCGTCCCGGCGGTCGGCCGTGCGCCCCTCGGTGTCGATCGTGCGGTGCAGATCCGTACGGCCGGACGGCTGGAAGGCCTCTTCCGGCTCCTGCCACGGATGCCCCTCGACAACCGCGTCCTCGCGCGCGAGCCCCGTCTCGGGGTCCGCCAGCGCCCGGACGTGCGGCAGCAGCCGCGGATCCAGCCACGGCTCGCCCCGCTGGACGAACTCCGGGTACACGCACAGACGTTCACGCAGGGAGAAGCCCGCCGCGCGCGAGCGCTCGGCCAGCCGCTCGATCTGCGGCCAGGGGCGCTCCGGGTTCACATGGTCGATCGTCAGCGGCGAGACCCCGCCCCAGTCGTCGATACCGGCGCCGATGAGCCGCTCGTACTCGCCGTCGACCAGGTTCGGCGGCGCCTGGAGGCAGGCGCTCGGCCCCATGATGTGCCGGGCCACGGCCACCGCGGCGACCAGCTCGTCGAGTTCCGCGTCCGGCATGCCGCGCATCGCCGTGTCCGGCTTGGCGCGGAAGTTCTGGATGATCAGCTCCTGGATGCCGTGGTAGGCGCGGGAGACCTTCCGCAGCGCGAACAGCGACTCCGCGCGCTCCTCGTGCGTCTCGCCGATGCCGATGAGGAGTCCGGAGGTGAAGGGGACGGAGGAACGGCCCGCGTCCTCCAGGACCCGCAGGCGGACCGCCGGTTCCTTGTCCGGGGAGCCGTAGTGGGGGCCGCCCGGCTCGGACCACAGCCGGGTCGCCGTGGTCTCCAGCATCATGCCCATCGAGAGGGCGACGGGCTTCAGGCGCTGGAAGTCCGTCCAGGACATCACCCCGGGGTTGAGGTGGGGCAGCAGGCCCGTCTCCTCCAGGATCCGGATCGAGATGGCCCGTACGTAGGCGATCGTGTCGTCGTAGCCGTGCGCGTCCAGCCATTCGCGGGCCTCGGGCCAGCGGTCCTCCGGCTTGTCGCCGAGGGTGATGAGGGCTTCCTTGCAGCCGAGGGCGGCGCCCTTGCGGGCGATGTCCAGGACCTCGTCGGGGGACATGAACATCCCGTGCCCGGCCCGGCGCAGCTTGCCCGGCACGGTGACGAAGGTGCAGTAGTGGCACTTGTCGCGGCACAGGCGGGTCAGGGGGATGAAGACGCTCTTCGAGTACGTGATGACACCGGGCCGGCCCGCGGCCAGCAGGCCCGCGTCGCGCACCCGGGCGGCCGAGGCGGCCAGGTCGTCGAGGTCGGCGCCGCGGGCCTGGAGGAGCACCGCGGCCTCGGTGACGTCGAGCGCGACACCGTCACGGGCACGTTTGAGGGCGCGACGCATGGAGTTCTCGGTGGGGCCGGTTCCGGGGGTCGCGGAAGTCGTCATTCTCCGAGCATACGTTTGCGGTGATCAGGTCATACAGGGCGTACGTGAGTCGGTGGGCCGGGCCGTTCGTTACAGGGTGTCACTGGACACGATGTGACCGGCCGACCGGCCGACGCCTGCACCGGATGTTCCACCGCGCGTGGCTCCGGGGTCACCCGACACGCGGCACCGCGGCAATCCCACGCCATGACAGTGGTACGCGCTACCCCTGCACAACCCCTGTCATCCGACACGTTGGGAGCAGCAGCATGTGCGAGGACGACCACGGCATCGGCAGACGCGCACTGTTCGTGACGGGTGCGGCCGCCGCGCTTACGTTGGGAAGCGTGAGCTTCTCCAACGGTCCCGCCGCCGAAGCGGCCGACAACCAGGAGACGAGGACGGTGCGCGGCACTCTGCCCACCGGCTCCCCCGACTTCGTCTACCTCCCCGTCGACGTCCCCGAGGACGTCCGTGAGATCAAGGTCGCCTACACCTACGACAAGCCGTCCGTCCCGGCCGGCACCCAGGGCAACGCCCTCGACATCGGCATCTTCGACGAGCGCGGCACCGAACTGGGCGGCAAGGGCTTCCGCGGCTGGTCGGGCGGCGCCCGCACCGAGTTCTACGTCCGCGCGGACGACGCGACCCCGGGGTACATCCCCGGCCCGGTGAACCCCGGCACCTGGCATATCGCGCTGGGCCCGTACACGGTGGCGCCGCAGGGCCTCACCTACGAGGTCACGATCACGCTCACCTACGGCGCGCAGGGCGAGACCCCGGCGCCCGTGTACCCGCCGTCCCGGGCCAAGGGGCGTGGCCGCGCCTGGTACCGCGGTGACTGCCATATGCACTCCTGGTACTCGGACGGCCGCCGTACGCCCGCGGAGATCGCGGCGCTGGCGCGGGCCGCCGGCCTCGACTTCATCAACACCTCGGAGCACAACACCCACTCCTCGCACGCCCACTGGGCCGACCAGGCGGGCGACGACCTGCTGATCATGACGGGCGAGGAGGTGACCACACGGAACGGGCACGTGGTGGCGCTGGGCGTCGACCCCGGCACCTTCATCGACTGGCGCTACCGGGCGCGCGACAACCGCTGGGCCCGGTTCGCCCGGGAGATCCGCCGCGCGGGCGGCCTGGTCGTCCCCGCCCATCCGCACGCCACCTGCATCGGCTGCGGCTGGAAGTTCGGCTTCGGCGAGGCCGATGCGGTCGAGGTGTGGAACGGCCCGTACACGCCGGACGACGAGGCGACGCTGGCGGAGTGGGACAACACGCTGGTGGCGTCGGTCCGTGAGGGCCACGCCCGGTGGCTGCCGGCGATGGGCAACAGCGACGCGCACCGCGATCCCGATGCGATCGGTACGCCGCAGACGGTGGTCCTCGCCGACGACCTGACCCGGGAGGCCATCCAGGAGGGCATCCGCGCGGGCCGTTCGTATGTCGCCGAGTCGAAGAACGTCTCGCTGGCCTTCACGGCGTCGGGCAGCCGCGGCGAACACGCGGGCATCGGCGAGCGGTTGCGGGTGGACCGCGACACGCCGGTCACGGTCCGCGTGGAGGCGCAGGGCGTGCCGCGCTGCACGATCCGCCTCGTCACCGACCAGGGGGTGCTGTTCACGAGCGACCCGCTGTCGGTGTCCGGGGCGGGCGCGGTCGAGTGGCACACGACGCCGTCGTACGCGGCGTACGTACGCGCGGAGCTGCGGCACGAGACGGCGGCGGGGCCGGTGCCGGGGGCGCTGGCCGCCTTCACCAATCCAATTTTCCTGGGCGGGGCGTAGGCCCTTGGGGGTGGCGCAGCCGACGGTGGCGGGCCGGTGAGGAGATCATGGAACCATGACACGCTACGCCGACCTCAAGTACCGGGCCGTCACCGCGTTCCAGCGCAACATCGGCAATCCGGTGCTGCGCCGCCTGCCCCTCCAGACGGTCCTGGAGACGACGGGACGCGTCTCCGGGCTGCCGCGCCGGACGCCCGTGGGCGGGCGCCGTATCGGGGATTCCTTCTGGCTGGTCTCGGAGTACGGCGAGAGGTCGCAGTACGTCCGCAACGTCCGGGCGAACCCGCGGGTCCGTGTCCGCATCCGGGGCCGCTGGCACCCGGGCACGGCCCATCTCCTCCCTGACGACGACCCCCGCGCCCGCCTGAAGACGCTGCCCCGCATGAACAGCGCGGCGGTGCGGGTGCTGGGGACGGGGTTGCTCACGGTGCGGGTGGATCTGGACGGGTGAGGTCACCCTCACCCGGGCCACACGATCGCCTGCAGCTCGCTGTACGCGTGCAGGGCGTACGAGCCCACGTCGCGGCCGACTCCGCTCTTCTTGAAGCCGCCGAACGGGGCCTCCATGTTGCGGCCGACCGTGTTCACGCCGACGCCGCCCGCCCGCAGCCGGCCGGCGACGCGGAAGGCGCGGGCCACGTCGCCGGACCAGACGTAGTCGATCAGGCCGTAGTCCGTGTCGTTGGCCAGCGCCATGCCTTCCTCCTCGTCGTCGAAGGGGACGACCACGACGACCGGGCCGAAGATCTCCTCACGGACCACCCGCATGTCGGGGGTGCAGTCCGCGAGGAGGGTGGGGGCGACGTAGAAGCCGTGGTCGTGCCGAGGGCGTTCGCCGCCGGTGACCAGCCGCGCGCCCTCCTTGCGGCCCAGTTCCACGTACGACTCCACATGGTCCCGGTGCGCCGCCGAGATCACCGGGCCCACCACCGTGCCCCGCGCCCGTGGGTCGCCGATCGTCAAGGCCCGTGCGTAAGCGGCGAGTTCGGAGACCACGCGGTCGTAGACGCCCCGCTGTGCGATCACCCGCGTCGGCGCCGTGCAGATCTGGCCGCTGTAGAAGGAGAAGGTGGTTCCTATTCCGGCCACCGCCGACCGGACGTCCGCGTCGTCGAAGACGAGTGCCGCGCCCTTGCCGCCCAGCTCCATCAACTGCCGTTTCATGGACCGACCGCAGACCTCGGCGATGCGCTGCCCGACCGCCGTCGACCCGGTGAAGCTCACCATGTCGACGTCCGGGCAGTCCACGGCCGCCTCACCGGCCTCCGGCCGGGAACCGCTGACCACGTTCACCACACCGGGCGGCGCACCGGCCGCCTCCAGCGCCTCCGCCATGCGGTACACCGACAGCGGGTCCTGCGGGGCCGGCTTCACGACCACCGTGTTGCCCATCGCCAGCGCGGGGGCGACCTTGCCCGCCGGGTTCGCCCACGGGTTGTTGTACGAGGTGATGCACGTGACCACGCCGACCGGCCGGCGCACCGCGAGCGCACCCATGACGGCGGCCGGTCCGAACGGCCCCGCCTCGTTGATCTGCGGCGGCAGCGGCTGCTCCACCGGCTCCACCCGCGCGTACCGCCGGAACCGGGCCACCGCGACCCCGACCTGCATCCCGCGCGCCGTACCGGTCGTGGCGCCGCTCTCCGCCTGCGCCAGCTCGGCGTACGGCACGAGGTTGCGCTGCATCACGTCCGCCGCACGGGCGAGGACGGTCGCCCGTTCCTCCGGTGTCTTCCGCGCCCAGGGTCCGAAGGCCTCGCGGGCCGCGGCGCAGGCCGCGTGCACCTGATCCCGCGAGGCCTCCGGCGCCCATCCGACGGTCTGCTCGGTCGCCGGGTCGACGACCTCGTAGTGGCCCCCGTCGGGCTCGACCCACGCGCCGCCGACGAACAGCCGCTGCCGTTCGGTCACGTGGTGCTCACCGTCCTGGTGTCCTGCCCGGACCGCAGCACCCTGCCCGGTACGGCCCCGGACACCACGTCGTCCCGGATCGCCTCGACGCCGTTGACCCAGACCGCCCTCACCCCGATCGCCCGGGAGTCCAGCCGCGGGCTCTCTCCCGGCAGGTCGTGCACCAGGGTGGCCTGGCCGGCGTCGATCCGCTCCGGGTCGAAGAGGACCAGGTCAGCATGGAAGCCCTCCCGCACCAGGCCGCGCTCCCGGAGCCCGAACAGCTGCGCGGGATCGTCCGTCAGCATCTTCACGGCCTGCTCCAGCGGCACCAGCCTCCGGCCGCGCAGACAGTCCCCGAGGAACCGCGTCGTGTACGGCGCCCCGCACATGCGGTCCAGATGGGCGCCCGCGTCGGAGCCACCGAGCAGGACGTCCTCGTGCCGCCAGGTCTCGGCCCGCAGGGCCCAGGAGTCGGGGTCGTTGTCGGTGGGCATGGGCCACAGGACCGTACGCAGGTCGTCGTTCGCGCAGATCTCCACCAGGCAGTGGAAGGGGTCCTGGCCGCGCTCGGCCGCGATGTCCTTCACCACCCGCCCGGTCAGGCCGTCGTTCCGCGGGCTGTAGGTGTCCCCGATGACGTACCGCCCGAAGTTCGCGAGCCGCCGGAAGACGCCCGCCTCCTTGGAACCGGCGCGCCTCAGCATCTCGGCCCGTACGTCGGCGTCGCGCAGTCTCTCGATCCGCTCGGGCACGGGCAGGCCCAGGATCGGGCCCCACCCGGGGATGAGATTGAGCGCGCAGAAGGTGCCGAGCGACATGTTCATCGGCGTGAGGATCGGCATGGTGAGGGCCACCACCCGGCCGCCCGCCTTCCGGGCCCGCTCGCTCGCGACGAGCTGGCGCGGAACGCGCTCGGGAACGGAGGCGTCGATCGTGAGGACGTTCCAGTTCAGGGGGCGTCCCGCCGCCGCGCTCATCTCCACGAACAGGTCGATCTCGGCGTCGCTGAACTGGTCCAGGCAGCCCGCGACGATCGCCTCGATCTGAGTGCCCTCGTGCTCCCCCAACGCTTTGGCGAGGGCCAGCAGCTCGGCGGGTTTCGCATGCCGGGAGGCGACCGGCTGCCCGTCGCCGTCGGAGTGCGTGGAGGACTGGGTGGTGGACAGGCCCCAGGCGCCCGCGTCCATGGCCTCGTGGAAGAGCCGGATCATGGCGGCCGACTGCTCCCCGGTCGGCTGTCCGCCGATCGCGTCCGGGCCCATCACATACCGCCGCAGCGCGCAGTGCCCCACCATGAAACCCGCGTTGACGGCGATCCGGCCTTCGAGGTTGTCCAGGTACTCCCCGAAGGTGTGCCAGTTCCAGGGCGCCCCCTCCTCCAGGGCGACCAGGGACATGCCCTCCACCTTGGACATCATCCGGCGGGTGTAGTCGGCGTCCTCGGGGCGGGCGGGGTTGAGGGGCGCAAGGGTGAAACCGCAGTTGCCCGCCGCGACCGTGGTGACCCCGTGGTTCAGGGACGGGGTCGCGTACGGGTCCCAGAAGAGCTGGGCGTCGTAGTGGGTGTGCGGGTCGACGAAGCCGGGGGCGAGGACGAGGCCGTGCGCGTCTTCGCTGGTCCTGGCCTCCTCGGTGATCTCGCCGATGGCCGCGATACGGCCGTCCCGTATGCCGACGTCGGCGCGGTACGCAGGGCGGCCCGTGCCGTCGACCACGGTCGCACCCCTGATCAGGTGGTCGAGCATGTCGTTTTGCCTCCTCACGTCCGGTGCGGCGTCGCGCCCGAAGGGGCGCGGGGAACTGCGCGACCAGCCACAGACGGCCCGCAGTCGCGAACGCTCCTCAGCCTCCACGGCGGGCAGGCGATCCGGCCCGCCCAAGCGGAGCGATCACGCGGCCTGCCGAAACCGCGTAGTGCGGTGCACGGGATCCGTGTCGATCTTCGGGATCACGTGCTCCCCGATCAGCCGGATCGTCTGAAGCGTCTCCTCCTTCGGGATCCCGACGGGCAGCCCGAAGCTGAGCTGGTCGGCCCCGGCCTGCTCCCACCTCTTGCACTGGGTGAGCACCTCGTCGGGGTCGCCGCAGATGAGCAGCTCCTCCTCGATGAGGAGTTCGAGGAATTCCTCGGTGTACTCGGGGAGGGTCTCGGGCCAGACGGGGAAGCCCTCGGGGCGCGGGAAGGTGTCGTGATAGCGGAAGACGAGGGACGGCAGGTAGTGCAGTCCGCCGTTCACCGCGATCCGGATCGCCTCCTCGTGCGTGGGCGCGCAGATGGCGGTGGTCGTCACCATCACGTTGTCGTTGACGAAGTCCCCGATGGGTTCCGCGTCGACGACCGCCGTCTTGTACTGCTCCAGCACCCACTCCATGTCGGAGACCTTCTGCACGCTGAAGCCGAGCACGCCGAGGCCCTTCTTCGCGGCCATGGCGTACGACGGCGGGGACCCGGCCGCGTACCACATCGCGGGGTGCGACTTCCCGTACGGCTTGGGCAGCACCTTCCTCGGGGGAAGCGACCAGTGCTTGCCCTGGAAGCCCTGGTACTCGTCCTGCAGCCACATCTTCGGGAACTCGGCGATGGTCTCTTCCCAGATCTCCTTGGTGTGGTTCATGTCGGTTATGCCCGGCAGGAACCCGAGGATCTCGTGGGACCCGGCCCCGCGTCCGCTGCCGAACTCGAAGCGGTTGCCGGAGAGATGGTCGAGCATGGCGACCTTCTCGGCGACCTTCACCGGGTGGTTGACCTGGGCGAGCGGGTTGAAGATCCCGGAGCCGAGGTGGATCCGTTCCGTCGCGTGGGCCAGATAGCCGAGGAAGACGTCGTTGGCGGAGAGGTGCGAGTACTCCTCCAGGAAGTGGTGCTCGGACGCCCAGGCGTACTTGAAGCCGGACTTGTCCGCCTGGATGACGTACTCGGTCTCCTCCATCAGCGCCTTGTGCTCCGCGAGCGGGTCGGTCTCGGCCCGCTTGCCGACGTATCCCTGTACAAAGAGCCCGAATTCCAAGGAGGTTCACCGTCCCCACGAGTCCTGTCCGACGGTCGCCTATCTGACATACCGTCAGATTCATCTGCGCCGAAACTCTGGCACTGCCGGGATGGAGCGTCAATAGCTGACGGTAAGTCAGATAACGGAGACCCCGGCCAGCCACCCGCCGTCGATCACGAACGGCTGCCCGGTGATGTACGAGGAGTCGTCCGAGGTCAGGAAGAGGGCGAGCTTCGCCACTTCCGCAGGCTTCCCGATCCGGCCCAGCGGCACCAGCTTGCGGTACAGCTCGTCGAGGGCCCTGGACATCTCCTCCGCGTCCGCCTCCGCGTCCAGCCGGGCGGGGTTGGACATCGGGGTGTCTATGGCCCCCGGACACATGGCGTTGACGCGGACCTTCTGCGGCGCCAGCTCGATCGCGGCGACCCGGGTGAGACCGAGGATGGCGTGCTTGGTCGCCGCGTACGTGCCCACGGCCGCCATCCCGGTCATCGCGGTGTACGAGGCGGTGTTGACGACGGTGCCGCCGCCGGCGGCCGCGATCTGAGGGGCGACGGCCTTGATGCCGAGGAAGCAGCCGACCTGGTTGACCTGCACGACGTTCATGAACTCGTCGAGAGGCGTGTCGACCAGCGCGTTGAACCGCAGGATCCCGGCGTTGTTCACCAGCCCGTCGATGCGCCCGTACGCCTTCTTCGCGGCGGCCACGGCGGCGGCCCAGTCGGCCTCCCGGCTCACATCGAGATGGACGTACGACTGGCCCAGCTCCTTGGCGAGGGCCTCGCCCTGGTCGTCCAGCACATCCCCGAGGACCACCCGGGCGCCCTCCGCCGTGAACAGCCGCGCCTCCTGCTCGCCCTGTCCGCGCGCCGCACCGGTGACGATGACGACGCGCCCGTCCAGCTTGCCCATGGGTCTCCTCAGTCCAGGCGGGGCGCGACCTCGGCCCCGAACGCTGCTATCTGGTCCGTGAGTTCGGTACGGCTCCGGCAGCGGAACCGCACCTGGATCTGGTCCACGCCCATCGCGCGGTACGCGCGCAGCGACTCGGCGACCGCCTCCGGTGCCCCGCTGACCGTGCGCCGCCCCACGTCCCAGGCCGGATCGCCCACATACAGAGGCTCGGTGATGGCGCCGACGGTGAGCGGGGCCTCGATGCCCGCCTCCGCCCGCAGCCGCCTGAGACGGCCGATCTGCCCGGGCAGCCGGTCGCGCGGGTCGCCCTGCGGCAGCCAGCCGTCGCCCTTCAGCGCGGCCCGGCGCACGGCGGCCGGCGAGGAGCCGCCGACCCAGAGGGGGATGTTCTCCTGCCGGGGCCGGGGCCGCTGCCCGAGCCCCTCGAAGTCGTACGACTTCCCGTGGTACTCGGGGAACTCCTCCGGTCCGAGCGCCGCCCTCAGGGCGTCGATGCACTCGTCCAGCACGGCGCCCCTGCGGCGGAAGTCCACTCCCAGGGCCTCGAACTCCTCCTCCACGTGCCCGGCCCCCACCCCCAGGACGAGCCGTCCGCCGGAGAGGTGGTCGAGGGTCGCGTACTGCTTGGCCGTGACGAGGGGATGCCGCAGCCCGACGATCGCGACATGGCTGAGCAGCCGCACGCGTTCGGTGACACCCGCTAGGTAGGAGAGGGTGGCGACGGGGTCGTACCAGACCGTGCTCATGGCGGGCGCGAGACGGCGCGGGACGGCGACGTGGTCGCAGCTCGCGACATAGTCGAACCCGGCGCGCTCGGCGGCCCGGGCGACGGCGACGAGGTCCTCCGGACCCGCACCGGCCTCCCAGAGCTCGGCGTAGATCGTGCTCTGGGACTGGACGGGCAGCTGCATCCCGTACCGCAGGCGCCCGCTCAACGGGTACCGCCCGGCCCGGACCACAGACCGTCGTCCGTCAGCCCCAGCAGCTCGATGGCGTTGCGCCGTACGATCCGCTCCACGACATCCCCGTCCAGATGCCCCATCTGGGCCTCACCGACCTCCCGCGACTTAGGCCAGGTGGAGTCGGAGTGCGGATAGTCGGTCTCGTAGAGGACGTTCCCGACCCCGATGGCGTCCAGGTTCCTCAGGCCGAAGGCGTCGTCGAAGAAGCAGCCGTAGACGTGGTCGGCGAAGAGCTCGGACGGCGGGCGGTGGACCTTGTCGGCGACCCCGCCCCAGCCCCGGTTCTCCTCCCACACCACGTCGGCGCGCTCGAGGATGTAGGGGATCCAGCCGATCTGCCCCTCCGCGTACATCACCCTCAGGTCCGGGAAGCGCTCGAACTTGCCGCTCATCAGCCAGTCGACCATCGAGAAGCAGCAGTTGGCGAAGGTGATGGTGGAGCCGACGGCCGGCGGGGCGTCGGCCGACGTGGACGGCATCCTGCTGCTGGAGCCGATGTGCATCGCGATGACGGTGCCCGTCTCGTCGCAGGCGGCGAGGAAGGGGTCCCAGTCGTCGGTATGGACCGACGGCAGCCCGAGGCGGGGCGGGATCTCGGAGAAGGCGACGGCGCGGACGCCGCGCTCCGCGTTGCGGCGCACCTCGGCGGCGGCGAGCTCCGCGTCCCAGAGCGGGATGAGGGTGAGAGGTATGAGACGGCCGTGCGCCTCGGGCCCACACCATTCCTCCACCATCCAGTCGTTGTAGGCCCGGACGGACAGCAGTCCCAGCTCGCGGTCCTTGGCCTCGGTGAAGGTCTGCCCGCAGAAGCGGGGGAAGGTGGGGAAGCACAGGGCGGACTGGACGTGGTTGACGTCCATGTCGGCGAGACGCTGGGGGACGTCGTACGAGCCGGGCCGCATCTGCTCGTACGTGATGATCTCCAGCTTGATCTCGTCCCTGCTGCAGCCGACGGCGGTGTCGAGGCGGGTGAGGGGCCGGTGCAGGTCCTCGTACACCCACCAGTCGCCGAGCGGGCCGTCGTCGCCGGGGGCGCCCATGACCGGGGCGAACTTCCCGCCGAGGAAGGTCATTTCCTTCAGGGGCGCACGGACGATACGCGGACCGACGTCCCGGTACTTCTTCGGGAGCCGGTCCTGCCAGACGTCCGGGGGCTCCACCGTGTGGTCGTCGACGGAGATGATCCTGGGGAAGGTGCCATTGGTGACGTTGGTTCCGTTGGTTCCGTTGGCCTGTGAGGTCTCCATGCCGGTCACGGTAGCGCCGATCTGACGAACCGTCAGCTACCGTGACCGCCTCCCGCCGTGGGGAGAGCATGTGCAGACCGTGTGATGCCCCGAGCGGCGGCCTGTGATCGCCGTCTCCCACGGCTGACGCATCCGCCATGAACAAGGCAAACTGGCCTCTTGGTTGTGGACGGTTCGGCAGGGGCCCAGGGAGCAGCGATGGACGGTGTACCGCGAGTACCGGAGCAGCGGAGTCCCGAGCAATCGGCGACACTGCGCTTCGGCGTGCTCGGACCGGTGCGCGCCTGGCACGGAGACGAGTTGCTGCCCACGGGCTCGCCACAGCAGCGTGCCCTGCTGGCCGCGTTGCTGCTGCGCGAGGGCCGAACGGCGACGGCGTCGGAGCTGATCGACGCGCTGTGGGGCGACGAACCGCCGCCGCGGGCGCTGGCGGCCGTGCGGACGTACGCCTCCCGGCTGCGGAAGATCCTCTCCGCCGGGACGCTGGTCAGCGAGTCGGGCGGATACGCGGTGCGGCTGCGGGAGTCCCGCAGCCTGGACCTCGCGGCGGCCCAGGAGCTGGCCGCGGAGGCGGAGAAGGCGAAGAGCGCCGGGGACCTGTGCCATGCCCGGCATGCACTGAACGAGTCGCTGGCGCTGTGGGACGGCGAGACGCTGGCGAGCGTGCCCGGCCCGTACGCGGAGGCGCAGCGCACACGCCTGGAGGAATGGCGCCAGCAGTTGCTGGAGTCCCGCCTCGACATGGACCTGGAGCAGGGCTGCCACGCGGAGGCGGTGTCGGAGCTGACCGCGCTGACGGCGGCCCACCCGCTGCGCGAGCGCCTGCGGGAGCTGCTGATGCTGGCGCTGTACCGGTCCGGCCGCCAGGCGGAGGCGCTGGCGGTGTACGCGGACACGCGCCGCCTGCTCGCCGACGAACTCGGGGTCGACCCGCGTCCGGGCCTCAAGGAACTCCAGCAGCGCATACTGCGGGCGGACCCGGCCCTGGCGGAACCGTCGGCCCCGGCAGCGGAGCCTTCCGTCGCACCGGTGCGCCCGGCCCAACTACCGGCCACGGTCCCGGACTTCACGGGCCGCGCGTCCTTCGTCGCCGAGCTGAGCGACGTGCTGGCCTCGGCGGAGGGCCGGGTGATGGCGGTCTCGGCACTGGCGGGCATCGGGGGCGTCGGCAAGACGACCCTTGCCGTGCACGTGGCGCACCAGGCACGCGGAGCGTTCCCCGACGGCCAGCTGTACGTGGACCTGCAGGGCGCGGGCCAGCGTGCGGCGGAACCGGAGACGGTCCTGGGTTCCTTCCTGCGCGCCCTGGGCACGCCGGACTCGGCGATCCCCGACTCGATGGAGGAGCGGGCGGCGCTGTACCGCTCGGTGCTGGACGGGCGACGGGTCCTGGTCCTGCTGGACAACGCGAAGGACGCGGCCCAGGTACGCCCGCTGCTGCCGGGCACGGAGGGCTGCGCGGCCCTCGTCACCTCCCGGGTGCGCATGGTGGACCTGGCGGGCGCCCATCTGGTGGACCTGGACGTGATGTCCCCCGAGGAGGCCCTGCATCTCTTCACGAAGATCGTGGGCGAGGAGCGGGTGGGCTCGGAGCGCAAGGCCGCACTGGACGTGGTCGCGGCCTGCGGCTTCCTCCCTCTGGCGATCCGTATCGCAGCCTCCCGCCTCGCGGCGCGCCGCACCTGGACGGTCTCGGTCCTGGCCGCGAAGCTGGCGGACGAACGCCGCCGGCTGGACGAGCTGCAGGCCGGTGACCTCGCGGTCAAGGCCACCTTCGAGCTGGGCTACGGACAGCTGGAGCCGGCCCAGGCCCGCGCCTTCCGCCTCCTCGGCCTGGCGGACGGTCCGGACATCTCCCTGGCGGCGGCCGCGGCGGTGCTGGACCTGCCCGTGGAGGCGACCGAGGACCTGCTGGAGTCCTTGGTGGACACCTCACTGCTGGAGTCGGCAGCGCCCGGCCGCTACCGCTACCACGACCTGGTCCGGCTCTACGCGCGTGCGTGCGCGGAACGGGACGAACAACCGCCGAGCGAGCGGGACGCGGCGATGTCGCGACTGCTGGACTTCTATCTGGCGACGGCGGCGGGGGTCTATGCGATCGAGCGGCCGGGGGACCGGCTGGTGGAGCACCTCGAGGCCACGCAGTACCCGGGGCTGACGTTCGAGGACCGCCATCAGGCCCAGGACTGGCTGTACTCCGAAGCCCACGCCCTGCTCGCCTTCATCCAGCAGTGCGCGAAGAGTTCCATGCTGCGGCGCGCCGTGGACCTGTTGTGGGCGGCCAAGGACCTCGCGGAATCGGGCGCCAACTCCAAGCAGTACGAGACCGCCGCGCACGCACTGCGGGAGGCCGCCGACCAGGCGGGCGATCCGCAGGCCCGGAGCCGTGCGCTCACGACGCTCACCAACGTCCATCTCGTGGCCGGGCGCTTCGGCCAGGCGGACGAGGAAGCGCGCACGGCGATGGAACTGGCCCACATCGCGGACGACTTGGCACCCAGCTGCTGGGCCGCCAACGACCGGGGCATCATCGCGCTCTACCAGAACCGCCATGCCGACGGCGAGGCCTATCTGCGGCAGGCCATCGAAAGCTTCCGCCTGGACAGGAACCTCGCGGGAGAGGCCAGTGCGCTCTGCAACCTCTCCCGTATCCATCTGGCCATGGGGCAGGTAGGCAGCGCGGTGGAACTCGCGCAGCAGGGAATCGTCATCTACGACCGGCTGGGCCACACGCTGCGCGGCGCCAACGGCCGGTACGCGCTGGGGATGGCGCTGACCGGGCAGGGCGAACTGGATGCCGCGGTCGACCGGCTGACCGAGGCGCTGGAGGTCTTCCGCGACAGCAGGCAGCGGCTGTGGGAAGGGATGACGCTCTTCCGGCTCGCCGAGGCCCACCTCGCCGGGCAACGGCCGGCCCAGGCGGCGGCCCTTGCCGAGCAGGCGCTGGCGGTCCTGCGCGGGATCGGAGGCGAATGGCGGCGGGGCAATGTGCTCACCGTCCTCGGCCGCGCGCTCAGCGGCCTGGGCCAGACCGGCCGGGCACAGGCCTGCTGGCTGGAAGCCCTCGGAATCTTCGATCAACTCGGTTCGCCCGAGGCCGCCGACGTGCGGCTCCTGCTCACCCCCGCGGCTGCCGCGTAGCCTGCGGCGGGACGTTCATCGTTCGTTTATCGCGGCAAGGCACTCTCGAGTTGTCGATCCGTCGCGTCGGGGGGCAGACGGGTCAGCGGTGATTACCACCGCTAGGGTGAACGGCCCTGATATGCCCGTCCGGCGGCCCTCGGGGGAGTTGCCGGGCGGGCAGCGCCCATCACTGAACGGGAGTTACAAGTCCATGAGCGATGCCAAGAAGGACTCCGTGGTCAAGCCGCTCGACAACCACGCCACGGACGTGAAGGACGTCACCACGCTCGACAACCACGCCACCGACGAGGAAATCATCGCGCTGGACAACCACGCGACCGGCGGCACGGTGATCCCGCTGGACAACCACGCGACCGGCGGCACGGTGACCCCGCTGGACAACCACGCGACGGACGAGAAGGCCTGAACAGACCCATCTCCACACGGGGATCGGCCGCGGCGGCGCGGAGGGGGAGCCGCCGCGGCCGAAGTGTGTCCGGCCAGGGCCTGTCTTTCGGACGCCGAGCCGATCCGAAAGACAGGCCCTAGCGCGCACGCCCCCGCAACTCCCCCTTCACCACCTTCCCGCTCGCGTTCCGCGGCAGTTCGGGGACGAACTCCACCTCCCGCGGCACCTTGTAGTTCGCCATCTCGCGGCGGGACCAGGCGATCAGGTCGTCGCTCGTCAGGAGCGAGTGCGGGCGGCGGACGACGTATGCCTTGCCGACCTCGCCCAGCCGCGGATCCGGTACGCCGATCACCGCCACGTCCGCCACGTCCGGGTGCAGGCCCAGCAGTTGCTCTATCTCCGCGGGGTAGGCGTTGAAGCCGCCCACGATGTACATGTCCTTGATGCGGTCCGTGATGCGGAGGTTGCCGGACGCGTCGAGAATGCCCACGTCGCCCGTCCTCAGCCAGCCGTCCCGGGTCAGGACCTCCGTCGTGGCGCGCTCGTCCTCGAAATAGCCCTGCATCACGTTGAAGCCGCGGACCAGGATCTCCCCCGGGGTGCCCGGGGGCAGCGGGGCGCCGTTCGCGTCCACCACCCGCACCTCGGTTCCGGGTATCGCCCGGCCCGAGGTCGTCGCTGTCACCGAGGGATCGTCCCCCCGGCGGCACATCGTCACGAAACCGCTCGCCTCCGACAGGCCGTACGCCGTCAGGACCGTTTCGACGCCGAGTTCGCCGCGCAGGCGTTCCACCAGCCTCAAAGGCACCACCGCCGCTCCCGTCACCACCAGGCGCAGGGCCGAGAGGTCGTGGGCGTCCCGGGAGGGGTGGTCCAGGAGGGACTGGTGCAGGGTCGGCGGGCCGGGCAGGACCGAGACGCGCTCGGCCGCTATGTTCGCAAGCGCCGTGTCCACGTTGAACACCGGCTGCGGGATCATCGTCGCGCCGCGCATCAGGCAGGCCAGGACGCCCGCCTTGTAGCCGAACGTGTGGAAGAAGGGGTTCACGATCAGATAGCGGTCGCCCTGCCTCAGGCCCGCCAGGTCCGTCCAGATCCCGTAGGCCCGCAGGGTCTGCGCGTGCGTGATCATCGCGCCCTTCGGGCGGCCCGTCGTGCCCGAGGTGAAGATGATGTCCGACAGGGACGTCCCGGTCAGGGCCGCCGCACGCTCCCGCACCTCCGGCTCGCCGACGCCCTCCCCGCTCGCCAGGAAGTCCTTCCACGTACGGAAGTCGGCCGGCGCGTCGTCCGCCAGGACCACCACCTGTTCAAGGTTCGGAAGGCCCGGGAGGGGGCCGTCGCCGGGTCCGTCGCCCGCCGCGCGGCGCAGGGACGCCACGTACGACGTCCCCAGGAACGTGCCCGTCACGAACAGCAGCTTCGCCCGGCTCCGCTCCAGTACGTACGCCGCCTCCGTGCCCTTGAAGCGCGTGTTGAGCGGGACCAGGACCGCGCCCGCCGACACCGCGCCGAGCGCCGAGACGATCCAGTCGAGCGTGTTCGGCGCCCAGATCGCCACCCGGTCGCCGACGCCGATCCCGTTCGCGACGCAGGCCCCCGCCGCACGTTCCACCCGGGCGCCCAGTTCGGCGTACGAGATCCGCGTACGGCCCTCGACGACCGCCTCGACGGCGGCGTAGCGCCGGGCGGCGCTCCGCACCAGCCCCGGAATGCTGCCCCACTCCACGTCTGCGCGCACAGCGACCTCCCGAAACGCGACCCCGGACGCATAGCTGACTACCCGTCAGATTAGCTGTAGCCTGACGGGCTGTCAGCCGCCCGTCGCGACTCCCGCGGAGGTGTGCACATGGCAACGGCAGGGCTCAACGGGCTCAAGGACGCCACCGCCATCGTCGGTATCGGACAGACCTCCTTCGCCCGGCAACTCCCGCAGTCCGAGAAGGCCTTGGCCTGTCGTGCCGTCCTCGCCGCTCTCGATGACGCCGGGATCGCGCCCGGCGAGGTCGACGCGCTCGCCTCCTACACCATGGAGGAGACCGACGAGGTCGAGGTCGCCAAGGCCCTCGGGCTCGGTGACCTCACCTTCTTCAGCAAGGTCGGCTACGGGGGCGGCGGCTCCTGTGCCACCGTCGCGCACCTCGCGGCCGCCGTCGCCACCGGACAGGCGACCGTCGGTGTCGCCTGGCGGTCGCGCAAGCGCGGAAGCGGGCCCCGGCCCTGGAAGAACACGGCCGTCCAGCTGCCCACCCCGGCGCAGTGGACACGGCCCTTCGGGCTGCTGAGGCCGGTCGACGAGATCGGGATGCTCGCCCGCCGCTACATGCACGAGTACGGCGCGACCAGGGACCATCTCTTCAACGTCGCCCTCGCCTGCCGGAACCGGGCCAATCAGAATCCCGCCGCGATGATGTACGAGCGGCCCCTGACGCGGGACATGTATATGACCTCGCGGTGGATCAGCGAGCCGCTCTGTCTCTTCGACAACTGCCTCGAGACGGACGGCGCCCTGGCCTGCGTCGTCGTCTCCGCCGAGCGCGCCCGCGACTGCCGGCGCAGGCCCGTGTACGTCCACTCCGCGGCCCAGGGCCTCCCCTCCCAGCACCACGGCATGGTCAACTACTGGAACGACGACCCGCTCACCGGCCCGGCCTGGACGGCCGCCCGGCACCTGTGGAAACACGCCGACTTCACTCCGGACGACATCGACGTCGCCCAGATCTACGACGCGTTCACGCCCCTGATACCGCTCTCCCTGGAGGGGTACGGCTTCTGCGGCAGGGGGGAGGGCGGGGCGTTCACCGAGGGGGGCGCGCTGGAGATCGGGGGGCGCTTGCCCCTCAACACCGGGGGCGGCGGACTGTCCGAGGCGTACGTCCACGGGTTCAATCTCATCAACGAGGGTGTGAAGCAGCTCCGGGGAACCAGCACCGCGCAGGTTCCGGGCGCCGCCACCTGTCTGGTCACCGCCGGCGAGGGTGTCCCGACCTCCGCCCTTCTCCTGAGGAGCTGAACCGTGAGCGACGCTCTCCTCTCTCCCGTCCACGACGAGGACGGTGCTCCTTTCTGGGAGTACGCGGCCCTCGGCGAGCTGCGCATCCAGGCCTGCGCCCACTGCGGCGAGCTGCGCTTCCCGCCCCGCCCCTGCTGCCCGCACTGCCGGTCGTTCGCGAGCGAGTGGCGGCGGATGAGCGGGAGGGGACGGATCTGGTCGTACGTCGTACCGCATCCGCCGCTGCTTCCGGCCTACGCGGCCCAGGCGCCGTACAACGTGATCGTGGTGGAGCTGGCCGAGGCGCCACGCGTCCGGCTGGTCGGGAATCTCGTCGGCGGCCCCGACGCGCCTTTGAACTCGCTGCCCACCGACCGGATCCGCATCGGTGCCAGGGTGCAGGTCGTCTTCGACGGGGACGGGCTGCCCCGGTGGGTTCTGGAGCGGTCGTGAGCGGGGGGCTGCGGATCGCCGCCGACAAGGAGACCGGGGTCGCGGTCGTCACCCTCGACCGCCCGGCGAAGCTCAACGCCGTCGACCTGACCATGGCCTGCGAACTCGCCGACTGCTGGCGCGCGTTGCGGTTCGACGACTCCGTACGGGCCGTCGTTCTCACCGGGGCGGGCGAGCGGGCCTTCTGCACGGGGCTCGACCGGGACGCGGACGTGCCGCAGCCGGGCTCGCCGTACATGGTGGACGATCCCCTGCTGAGGATCGGCCCGAAGGCCAACGACCTGTGGAAACCGGTGATCGCCGCCGTGCGCGGCATGGCCTGCGGCGGGGCGTTCTATCTGCTCGGCGAGAGCGAGTTCACCGTCGCCGACACGACCGCGGCCTTCTTCGACCCGCACACCACCTACGGGATGGTCAGCGCGTACGAGTCCGTCTACATGGCGCACCGGATGCCCTACGGGGAGGCGGCGCGGATGGCGCTCATGGGGACCGCCGAGCGGATCTCCGCGCAGCGGGCGTACGAGGTCGGGCTGGTCTCCGAACTCACCGCCCCCGGTGGCGCGCTGGAGGCGGCCATCAGCTGCGCCGCCGTCATCGCCTCCTACCCACCTGAGGGGGTGCAGGGCACCGTACGGGCCCTGTGGGCGGCGAAGGAGGCGGCGCGAGCGCAGGCCTTCGCGCAGGCGCCCGCGCTCATCACGCTCGGGAACCTGCCGGCGGAGCGGCAGGCGGAGCTGTTCGCCCGGAGGCGGGCGGAGGGGTTCCGGGTGCGGTGACGGCCGGGCGGGTGGCCACCGCGTGGCACGTCTCGGGTACTGGGCGTAGCGTCTTCGATGACGGCCGCCGTCCAAAGCCCCTTCCGTACGGTCTGGTACGACGGCCGTCTTGACCCTTGGGCCGCTCAGGCGGTCCGTGCCGTCCCCGTCCCCTTCTCGGCGTCCAGGGCGTAGACGCAGCGGTCCTTGCTGCACGCGTACACCACGCCGTCCTTCACGACCGGCGCGCCGGTGATCTCGCCGCCGGTCGCCAGTTTCCAGCGCAGCCGGCCGTCGTCGGCCTTGAGGGTGTAGAGCAGGTGGTCCGTGGAGCCGAAGTGGATGCGGCCCTCCGACACCGCCGGGGTACCCACGATGTCGCCGCCCGCCTGGAAGCGCCACTTCGGGGTGCCCGTGACCGCGTCCAGGGTGTAGAGACCCTTGCCGCTGCCCACGTGGACGTGTCCCGCGGCCACCAGCACCGGTTCGATCGCCGCCCGCGACTCCGTCGCGATGCGCCAGCGGTCGCGGCCGTCCGTCGCGTCGAGGGCGTACACCGTGCCCAGGTAGTCGGCGAGGTAGATGCCGCCGCCGCTCACCGCCGGGCCCGGTACGAAGGTGGGCGGGCACAGGAACACCGCCGGCGCCTCGAAGTGCCAGCGCACCATTCCGCTCGCCACCTCGACGGCCAGGACCCGGGTGCCGGCCGAGACGTACACATAGCCGTCCGGCGCCTGGGTCAGGCGCACCGGTACGCCGCCGCAGGACGCCGCGTCCCCGATGGGGTACGACCAGCGCTCCTCGCCCGTACGCGCCTCCAGGGCGCGCAGCCGGGCGTCCTTCCACACGTACACCGTGCCGTCCTGGACCAGCGGTCCGGCCTCCGGCGCCTCGAAGTCCGTCTGTGCGCCGGTGATCTCCCACAGCTTCTGGCCGTTGGACGCCTCCCACGCCTGCACGCCGCCGCCGCGGGTGCCGGTGACGACCGTGCCGCGGTCGGCCTTGAGGGAGTACACCCAGCCGTCCGTCGACAGCCGCCACAGGTCCGTGCCCTCACGGGCGTCCAGGGCGAAGAGCGTGGGACCGTCGGAGGCGTGGATACGGCCGTCCGCGACCGCCATCGACCAGGCCACGTCCCGGGTCTTGAAGCGGCGGCGGCCCGTCGCCACGTCCAGGGCGTGGACCTCGAAGGACGTGACGTAGACGAGGTCGTCGGCGACGGACGGCGTGCCCCAGACGTCGTTGGACATGCGGAAGCGCCACGGCCGCCAGCCGGTGGCCGTCTCCGGGGGCAGGCTCGGCGGCGGGACCGTGGGCACGGATCCGACCACTCCGTTGACCCCGGTGCCCGGCCGGGACCAGGACGCGGCGAGACCCGCCTCGGGGGGAGGCGCCTTCACCGCGGCGGCCCGGGCGTCGGCCACCCGCGGTCCGGGCCCGATCGGCACGGACGCGCCCGCGAGCCGCACCGGCCCGCCGTCGGGCGGCCCGGCCGGCAC
>NZ_JBEOZU010000042.1:0-81468 GCF_040298185.1 Streptomyces sp. NPDC001634
GGTGTGGTGGGTGCCGGAACCGCCCTCGCGGCTGACCAGCGGTGTGGCGGCCAGCTCGGCGCCGCCGCCCGGTCGGCGCCGGTGGGCCCAGGGGTGGCCCGGAGTGACGACCACGGCGAGCCTGTCGTGGCCTACGACCCTCCCATGGAGCCCGGCCGGCCGCTGAGGGCCCTCGGTGAAGCCGATGTCCGCCGTGCCCTCGGTGACGTGTGCGATCACTGTGGTGGTGTTGATCGCGGTCAGCAGGATCTCGGGCGCTGTGCTTCCCGGCCGCTGTGCCGCACGGAAGGACGACAGCCAGCCCGGCAGGAGCTGCTCCGCGATGGTCAGGCTGGCACTGACCCTCAGCCGGTCACGGCGGTCGGCGCGCAGGGCGGCGATCCCGGCGTCCATCTCCGCGGCGACACCCAGCAGGCGGGCGGCCCATTCCGCAATCACGACACCTTCGGCGGTCAGTCTGGAGCCGCGCGGGCTCCGGTGCACGAGCGTGACGCCGGTCTGGGCCTCCATGGCCCTGATCCGCGCCGAGACCGCCTGCTGGCTCACCCCCACCGCCCGGGCGACGCCGTTCAGGCTGCCCTCCTGGGCCACACCCAGCAACAATTCCAGCGCGGCCAGGTCGGGAACATGCGTACTGAGAGCCATGAGCCGCCCTCCCAGCTGCCAAGCCGGGGTTGTATCCCCTCAAGCCTACGGCCGCTACCGCAGCGGTCGGGCCTCTGCGAGCTTCGAAGACACGACCCGCTGTCCCCGCCTCTGGGGAAGAACGGCACTCGCTTGCTCCCCGGGCTCTCCTTCGAGTCCCTGACGGGCAATGACCAGCCAGGAGACACACCATGACCACCCCCACGGCAGTGAGCCCGTCCGAACACCAAGTCGAGCGATCGTTCCTCCTGCAGCGGGCGCAACCTGCCATGAACGGCCTGATCGACGGCTCGCTGTCCACGCTGGCCCCGATCTTCGCCGTAGCGTTCGCCACTCAGCAGCCGCGTTACGCGTTCTTCGCCGGACTGGCCACCGCCATCGGCGCCGGTGTCAGCATGGCCTTCTCCGAAGGCCTGTCCGACACCGGAGACCTGACCGGCCGCGGCAGCCCCTACCTGCGCGGAGCCATCACCGGGGCGGGCACCTTCCTCGGCGGAGTGCTGCACACCCTGCCCTTCCTCATCCCTCAATACCGCCTCGCGCTGGCGGTGGCACTGGTCACGATCACCCTCGAACTGGTGACCTTGGCCTGGATTCGCTGGCGCTTCTTCAAGACGGGCTTCCTTCGCTCGTTCGTCTCGATCGCGATCGGCGGTGCGGTCATCGCCGGCGTCAGCGCCGCGCTCGGCGCCGCCGGCTGACCCCGCTCGCAGCGCTGTGTGTCACTTCTCGATGTCCAGCACCGCCATCATGCCCCCGTCCTCGTGGTTGAGGATGTGGCAGTGCAGGACGGTCTTGCCGGTGTAGTCCTTGAACCGGATCCGGATGACGAGCCGCCCGTGGGCGGAGACGTTCGCGACGTCCTGCAGGCCGTGACTCTGGTGCGGACGGCCGTTGATGCTCATCAGCTGGAAGTGATTGGTGTGCACGTGGAAGGAGTGTTCCTCGTTGCTTTCGTTGACCACGGTCCACTCCTCGACCGTGTTCAGCTTGGCCCGCAGGTCCACCCGGTTCGGGTCGAACTGCTTGCCGTTGATGTAGAACGTGGTGCCGGCGCTGTTCTCGGAGAACACGACGGTGCGCCGCGCGGCGATCTTCTCGTGGGCCAGATCCACGGTCGGCGCGAAGGACGAGGTGGGCAGCGTCGCCGGTCGCGCGGAAGGCCCTGCGGAGACCAGGGTGGCCAAGGTCGCCTGCGGGAAGGAATTGCCGCCCGGTCCGGTCTGGTAGGGGAGCGTTTCCAGCTGGGTGCGGCCGGCCGGACCGCCCTGGACGAGCACGTCGAAGCGGGCCCCGGCCGCGAGGAGCAGCGAGTCGGCCGTCCAGATGCGGTCGACGGGTGTCCCGTCGTGCGCGATCACATGGAATTTCTGGCCCCGCAGGCGGACCTTGTAGTAGATGTTGGCGCTGATGTTGGCCAGCCGCCACAACTGGGTCTCACCCGGCCGGACGCGGATGACCGGATTCAGCTGGCCGTTGACGGTGCGATGGGTGGGCGCACCGATGTGCAGACCCTGGGTCTTGATGGCATCGCCCTGGAGCTGGAAGTCCTTGAGCGCGATGACGTGCTCGGTGATGTGGCGCAGGTTCGCCGGAAGGTACTGCTGCAGGCCGTCGACGATGAGGATGCCCGACATGCCACCGGCGACCTGCGGCGCGGAGGTGAGGTGGGGGTGCGGGTGGTACCAGTAGGTGCCGGCGCGCAGCGTCTTGGGGAACTGGTAGGAGTAGTGGAAGGTTTCGCCCGGATGGATGTGGAGGAAGATGTTGTCGGCGTCGCCGCTCGGTGACACATGGAGACCGTGCACATGCAGGTTGGTCTCCTCGCCGAGCGTGTTCTTGAAGGCCAACTCCATCTTGTCCCCCGGCCGGATCCGCAGCGTGGGCGGCATGTAGCTGCCGTTGTAGGTGAGCGCCCACAATGCGTGGCCGCCGAGGTTCACGCGCCGTCTCTCCACGACGAGATCCGCCCGCAGCAGCCCGTTGTGGCTGACCAGTTGCGTCGGTTCCCGCAGCGGAGCACCCTCGGCGAACGAGGGCTCGGGCGACGGCGACGACATCATCGACGACGACTGGGACGGGGCGCTGGTGCAGCCGCTCATCAGGGCGCCGACGGCAAGGATCAGCGCCATAGTGATGCGAGGCAGCGTGGATCGGGATCGCATGACGTCTCCAGTGATGGACATCCAGGTCTCGCGTAGCTCAACACCACGAAACCCCCGGGGGCAGCCATCCGCGCCCTGGCTGGACCGTTCGAGCGATGCTCTGCACCCGATGCCACGAGGGATGCGATGAGACAGACCTCCGCAACAACGACGACCACGTTCGCCCCTTGTTTGCTCGCACCCGGCCCGGTCTCCTTCGGAGTCGCCCACGACCGAGCCGGGGCACTCGGATCGCCCCCGATCCCCACCCAGGCGCCTTCGCGCTGCCGGCGGCGGAACAGGGCGTGGACCCGGTCCCAGGGTCCGTACCGCTCCGGAACACGGCGCCAGGGAACACTGGTCCGGGTCCGCCACCGCATGCCGTCTATCAGTTGCCGCCGTGTCCACACCGGCGGACGGCCCGGCGTGATGCCCTTCGGCAACAACGGCCCCGTGGCCGGTGGTGAGCTCACGGGCGTTCGCGCTGTCTGGTGCCGCTCCTCGACGACTGCGGCCCGGCGCGCCATGGGACGGACCGGGGCTGGTGGACGGCAGGTCAGGTGGTGGCCTTGGCGGCGTCTTCGATGAGGCAGGCGGTGGTGCCCGGGTGGCTGATCATGACGACGTGGGACGCCCCCGGCACCTCGACGACGCTGCGGGCGCCCGCCCGCTGGTAGAAGAAGCGTTCCAGAGCGGGTGGGATGGCCTTGTCCTCGCCGGCGACCAGGCCCCAGGAGGGGATGGTGTGCCACGCGGTAGCGGTGGTGACGTCGGTGAAGGAGGAGGCGCTGAAGGGCCGCTGCGTGGCCTGCATGAGGCGGGTGGTGGCGACGGGCACGTCAGCGGCGAAGACAGTCCGGAACCTGTCGGCCACCAGGTACAGGTCGGTGCCGGTCGTGCCGTCGGGGTTGGGGTAGGGCACCGCCTGCGTCGCGGCCTGGATGATGCTGCCGGGGTACTTGTTGATCAGAACGCCGAGCTGCTCGCCCTGGTCGGGAACGAACGCGGCGATGGAGACCAGTGCCTTGACATTGGGTATTCCAGCCGCGGCGTTGGTGATGACGGCACCGCCGTAGGAGTGGCCGACCAGGACGATCGGGCCTGTGATCGACTTCAGGACACTGGCGATGTAGGGGGCGTCGGTGGGCAGGCCACGCAGCGGGTTGGCGGGGGCGATGGTCGGGTAGCCGGCGTCCTGGAGGCGTTCGATGACGCCGTTCCAGCAGGAGCCGTCGGCGAACCGCCGTGCACCAGCACGATGGTCGGTCTGGCTCCGGCCGTGGTGCTGTCTGCGGCGCCGGCGGTGGAGGCGAGCGGTCCCAGCAGCGCTGCCGTGCCTGCGACGGCGGCACCGGTGGCGAGGACTCGGCGGCGGGTGAGCTCAGGGCCCATAGGAGACTCCTTCAAAGCGGGTCGGGACAGAAGCAGGCCCCGCACGGCTGGAAGCCGTGCGAGACCTGCCGGCGACGCGGTGCGGTGGCGCTGTTACCTCTAGGACTGGCCGTTGATCCCTTGGGCGGCCTGGGAGATGACGGCGGCCACAACGGCCGGACGGGAGACGTAGACGGCGTGGCTGCCGGGGGTCTCGGTGACGTTCGCTTTGGCGCGCTCGGAGCCCGTGAGCATCTGAGTGCCGCCGCGGAAACCTTCGGGCGGCTCGGTGCCCACCCGTGGACGGACCGGGCCAACAAGGAGTTGCGCGCCTGCGGCATCCCGGTGCCCGCCCGTACCCTGCCTGGTGGCGCTTTGACGGCGCAGCAGTGGGAGATCGCCCGCCTGGCGGCCACAGGTCTGACCAACAAGCAGATCGGGGAAAGGCTCCTGCTGTCTCCGCGGACCGTCTCGACCCATCTCTATCAGCTCTTCCCGAAGTTGGGCGTCACGTCCCGGGCCGCTCTGCACGACGCGCTGGCACAGCTGGACCGGCCGTGAGCGTCAGGTCGAATCCGCATCCGGATGCGCAGCCTCAGCCCCGGCCCGCGGTAGTCGGCGCCCGACCAGTTGGTCAGACGCCATGATCGTCGTCTCGGTCGACTACCGGCTCGGCGCTTTCGGCTGTCTGCGCTCCACGGGGATCCCCGAGGGCAACCTCGGCGTCTCCGACCAGCTGGCGGCGCTGCGCTGGGTGCGGGACGGCATCGCCTCGTTCGGCGGGGCACACCGGCCATGTCACCCTGGCCGGCCGGCCCGCGAGCGCCCACAGCGTGCAGTGCCTGCTGGGCATGCCCGGGACCGAGGGCCCGTTCCACGGTGTCATCGTGAACAGCACCTCGGCAGGGCTGAGCCTCGGCGAGGCCGACCATGCCAAGCGCGCCGCCGAGCGTTTCCTCTCCCGGCTCGGCACGAATCCGCGTGACGCCCCGGTGTCGGACATCCTGGGCGCCCAGAGCGCCGTCGCCCGAGAGGCCGCCGGCAGGCTCGGGCTCAACTCCGTCCACCGTTCGTGCCGGTCGCGGGCGTCGGCCCGCTCCCGGACGGCGCGGCCTGGACCGACGTTCTCACCCGCCGGGCACCCGGCCTGGACGCCACCATCGCCATCACCGAACGGGAGATGGTCGCCTTCCACGCCGTGAACCCGGTGCCGCGCCGGGTGCGCGAGGTCCCCGTCCCGGGCTCCGCGCTCGCCGCCGACGGCGTGGAACACGCCGCGAGGGAGTTCGCCTTCGTCCGTCCCTCCCGTACGTCGGCCGTCCAGCTCAGTGAGGCGGGCGCCCGCGTATGGGCCTACCGGTTCGACGCCGCCGCCCCCGACGCCGCCCACTGCATCGAACTGCGCTTCCTCTTCGGCATCGACGCCGACTGGGCCGACGTCCCCATGCTCGCCGGCGCCCGCCCGCAGGACAACGAGTCCCTCGGCCGCCGTGTGCACCGCCTGGCTCGGCCTCATCCGCACCGGCACCCCCACCACCGACACCCCCACCACCGACACTCCCTGGCCGCAGCACACAGCGCACTCCTCCCCACTTACCACTGGCAAGCTGAAGCCCCACGGTCACGGGACACGTGCCCGATGCACCGCCGACGTCTGCGGACGTGAAGCGAGGCTCGCAGCCGCACCGAGTGCCTGGTGCGCACACGCGCCGCCCGGCCCCATGGCCGTCGCGCGACAGCCGTATGCCGGACTGCTATGGGCGAGTTCCGGCGGGACGTCGAGCAGCCGCGCCAGGCGCCCGAGCGGGGCCGTCACGCTCGCCGGCCGGGTACCCGGAAGTCTGCGCCACTGTCGGGGCCGGGGCATTGGCACGCCGGACAGCGGGGGTGGCGCCTCCACCCCCCGGCGGCAGTACGGCGCGTTTCAGTAGCCCGCGGACGTGATCAGCGAAGGCGAGCTCGCCGGCCTCCCAAGACCGCGTGGGCCACGGCCCCGGGCTGGACCATGATCAACGATCGGTCCGGCGTGGGTCCGTCGTCGCCATGGCATGAACCATCAGGATCATCAGTTACACGAGGAACAACCGACAGCATGTCGTTCCTCTCGGCTTGGAGGAGCTTTTCATGGCTGCAGAACTGGACGGATCCACCGCTCTTGTCACTGGCGCTACCGCCGGCATCGGCCGGGCCGTGGCCCTGCGCCTGGCAGCGTTGGGGGCCTCGGTCATCGTCCACGGGCGGGACGAGCAGCGGGGTGCTGAGACTGTCAAAGAGATCGCTGCCGCAGGCGGGAAGGCTCGGTTCGTTGCTGCGGATCTGAGTAGCTCTGAAGATGTCCTGCGTCTTGCCGCTGAAGCAGGCGAAGTGGATATTCTGATCAACAACGCCGGTATCTACCGGTTCGCCAGCACGCCGGACACCACCGCCGAGATGTTCGACGCTCAGATGGCCGTCAACTCACGCGCGCCGATGCTCCTGGTCGGTGCTCTCGCTCCGGGAATGGCTGCGCGGGGGCGTGGCGTCATCGTGAATGTGAGTACAGCGGCGGCTACCACGCCGGTGCGGGAAACGGGTGCTTACGGGGCCTCCAAAGCTGCACTCGAACTTTTCACACGAGCATGGGCTGACGAGTTCGGCGCCCAGGGCGTCCGCGTGAACGCCGTGGCTCCGGGCCCTGTCCATACCCCCGGGACGGAGGAGATGGGAGGTGAAACCCTCCAGGCGATCGGGCGAACCACCGTACTGGGGCGGGTCGCAGACCCTGAAGAAATCGCGGAAGCGGTTCTGTTCCTTGCCTCCTCCCGCGCCAGCTACATCACCGGCGCGGTTCTCGAGGTACGCGGCGGACAGCTCGCGATCGGATGACTTTGGGCTGGGCCGCGATGGATGTGCCAAACCCGACGCCCATGCCCACGATGTCTGCCTCGCCCCGCAAAGAAGCTGTTTCTGATCCTGGCGTGAGCAGTTGACGCGGTGTAGTTACGGCAGCAGCAGGCGAGACGATGACCGCTTCCCAAAGCATCCGGTGGCCGTGCCGGCCACTGTCGGTCTGCATTCTTCGGCGTGCGGTCAGGGCCCGTCTGGGCGAGGCTGACGTGATGGTAGAGCTCTGTGTGATCGTGTACCTGCGGTCGGGTCGGCGCCGGTGATCCCCACACTCATCTCTTTCGCGGCGCCTCCGTTCCTGGTGCCCGATCGCAGCCTCATTCCGGCCCACCTGCGCGTTCTCGAACACCCTTGCCCGCTGGATCTGGTCCCGACGGAGTAGCCGGGCGAGCGCCTGGCGCCTTCCGGGGCCTAAAAAGGGAAAGGGGGCTCGAGGCGACGGAGGGAGAGGCTTGGGATGCGGATCGTCGTGGACCTCACCCGCTGCCAGGCGTATGCGCAGTGCGTGTTTCTCGCACCGGAGATGTTCGAGCTGCATGGCGAGGAAGCGCTGCTGTACCGCCAGGAAGTCCCGGACGAGCAGCTGGAGCGCGTGCGCCAGGCCGCTGCAGCGTGCCCGGTCCAGGCGATCCTCGTGGGTGAGGCGGTGACCGCCGGTGCCCGGGCCCGGTGACCTTCGGGAGGGCCCCATCGTCATCGTCGGCGCGTCGCTGGCCGGGTTGCGGGCCGCTGAGGCACTGCGCGAGAGGGGCTTCACCGGCTCGCTGACCGTGGTCGGGGACGAGCCCCACCCGCCCTACGACAGACCGCCGCTGTCCAAGCAGGTTTTGCTCGGCATGTCGGCGGCGGACACTACCGGGCTGCCGATGCGCCGCGACCCGGACGCCGACTGGCGCCTCGGAGTGCGTGCCACGGGGCTCGACCCGGTCGGCCGGCAGGTCCTGCTGGCCGACGGCGAGTCCCTGCCCTACGACCGGCTGCTGATCGCCACCGGAACCCGGGCGCGCCCCTGGCCCCAACCGGAGCAGGCCGCCCTGGACGGAGTCTTCACCCTGCGCACTCGTGACGACGCCGGGTGCCTGGCCGAGCGGCTGACCGCCGGGCCGCGCCGGGTGCTGGTCATCGGCGCAGGCTTCACCGGCTCGGAGATCGCTTCAGCCTGCCGGGAGCGGGGCATCGAGGTCACGGTCGCAGAACGCGGCACCGCACCGCTGGTGGGCGCCCTCGGCGGCACATTGGCGAAGCTCGCAGCCGGCCTGCAGCGGGCCCACGGCGTGGACCTGCGCTGCGGAGTGACGGTCACGGCGCTGTGCGGGAACGCGAGCGGGCGGTTCACCGGAGCTGACCTCTCCGACGGCAGCCACATCGACGCGGACGTGTGCGTCATCGCCATGGGTGCGGTCCGCAACGTCGAGTGGCTGGCGGATTCCGGGCTGGCGGCGGGCCCGCACGGGGTCGCCTGTGATGCGGGGTGCCGCGCTTTCGACATGTACGGGATCGTCACCGACGATGTTTTTGTGGCCGGCGACGTCTCCCGCTTCCCCCACCCACTCTTCGATTACCAGATGCTCTCCTTGGAGCACTGGGGCAACGCGGTCGCGCAGGCCGAGGTGGCGGCCCACAACATGATGAGTCCCGGGCCGCCGCGGCGCCCCCACCTCGCGGTTCCGGTCTTCTGGTCGAGTCAGTTCGGGGTCAACATCAAGTCCGTGGGCGTCCCCACCTACTCCGACCAGGTGGTCATAGCCCAGGGCTCACTCAGTGAACGCCGTCTGGTGGCGGTCTACGGCTACCGGGGCCGCATCACTGCCGCCGTCACCGTCAACATGGCCAAGTGGCTGGAGTACTACCAGGGCCTGATCGAGATCGCTGCCCCGTTCCCGCCTGCGCCCGGTGCTGCCGACGGCCACCCGCTGGTGACCGAATTCGCGCTCCCCTCCGACGTGCCGGATTCGAAGGGACTGTCCCACGGCCCCACCGTCGCGCTGACCGGTCACCTGCCGGACCGCCGACTGACCGTGGTCCGGCCCACTGGCTGACCCTTTCGTCCTTCCCTGTCACGAGGAGCCCGTCGATGGCTGTCGACACCCTGCTGGAGCGGATCACCGACTACGCCAACCGCCCCGACCCCTACCCGCTGTACGCCGAACTCCGCGAGGCGGGCGTGGCGCGGCAGACGGACGGCAGCTACCTGGTCGGCGGGTACTACGACATCGTCGCCCTGTTCCACAACCCGCGGCTCAGCTCCGACCGCCGCAACCGCGCCGGCACCTACAGCGGCCTGCCGGCGGAAGAGGAAGAGCCCCACCCTTTCATCCGGCTCGACGACCCCGAACACCACAGGCTGCGCAGCCTGGCCACACGGCCGTTCGGTCCCCCGCACAGTCCGGGCCGGATCGACGCCATGCGAGACGAAATCACCCGGATCACCGACGAACTGATCGAGTCGCTCCAGGGACGTACGCAAGTCGACATCGTCGACGACTTCGCCTACCCCCTGCCTGTCACCGTCATCTGCCGACTACTCGGTGTACCGCGCGAAGACGAGCCGACCTTTCGGCAGTGGTCCAACGCCATCACCGACTCCGGCGACATCCGGCCCGGCGAAGACCTCACCATGAGCCAACAGGCCGGCAACCAGGCCAGAGCGCAGATGGGCCGCTACCTGGTAGACCTCGCCGAACAGCGCCGCGGCCATCCGGGGGACGACATGCTGTCCGCGTTCGTCAACGACCCCGACCCGGCCGGAGCGCTCACCCGCGAGGAACTGGCGGCCACCGCCGTGCTGCTGCTCGTCGCCGGACACGAGACCACGGTCAATCTGATCACCAACGGCGTACTCACTCTGCTGCGCCACCCCGACCAGTTGGAGCGCCTGCGCCGTGAACCCAACCTGCTTCCCGGCACAGTGGAAGAACTGCTGCGCTACGAGCCCCCGGTCCATTTGCTGGACCGCACGCCCCTCACCCACGTCGACGTCGCGGGCACTACCATCCCCAAGGGCGTACCCGTGGTGCTCGCGCTGGCCTCGGCCAACCGTGACCCCAAGCGGTTCCGCGACCCCGACCGGTTCGACCCCACCCGCCGGGACAACCAGCACCTCGGATTCGGCAGCGGCGTCCACATCTGCTACGGCGCGCCCCTCGCCCGGGTCGAAGCCCAGATCGCCCTGGGAGCACTCCTTCCCCATCTCACCACCGCAACCCTGGTCGAAGACCCTCCCCCCTACCGGCACAGCGCCGTGCTGCGCGGCCCCCGGCACCTTCCCATCGAGCTGGCCCCGTCGCCGTAGACGCAATGAACCGCCTCGCCCCAGGACGCGAAGTAGAGCCGCGCCGGTCGTTCGTTCGGTTGTTCCTCGGCCGGTTCGGAGGCGCCGACGCGCCACAGGGGCAGGGCGCGGCGGAGCGAGCTCGCCGAGTGAGGTTCCGCTGTAACGAACGGCAAGCCGATCGACGTGTAACTGACCGTGTTGCTCAGACCGTGTCCTCCATGGCTATGGGCCGCTTTGAGATGAGAGAGCAGATGACCGCGAACGCCGGGGCGCACATGACGTCCACTTCCCCTCATCGGGAGCCGATCCGCGTCGGTGTCGTGGGTCTGAGCGCGAGCGGCGGGTGGGCGGCCGCTGCCCATGTGCCGGCACTGGCCGGGCTCGACGGCTACGAGTTGCGGGCGCTGAGCGCCAGCACCGCCGAATCGGCGCGTGCGGCCGGCGAGAAGTATGCGGTGCCGCTGGCTTTCGGCAGCGCAGAGGAGCTGGCCCGCAGTGAGGAAGTCGATCTCGTGGTGGTGACGGTGAAGGTTCCTCATCACCTGGAGCTCATCCGACCCGCGCTGGAAGCGGGGAAGATGGTGTTCAGCGAGTGGCCGCTCGGTGCCGACCTCGCGCAGGCCGAGGAGTTGGCCGGCCTCGCGCATCGCAGGGGTGTGCTCACGGCCGTCGGCCTGCAGGCCCGGTCGGCTCCGCCACTGCGGTATCTGCGGGACCTGGTCGCCGACGGCTACGTGGGGCGGGTGCTGTCGACCAGCATGCTGGGGTCGGGCTGGATCGGCGGCGCCACCTACGACGACAACTATGCGTACATTCTGGACGTCACCAGCGGCGCCACGCTGCTGTCGATCCCCTTCGGGCACTCGGTCGACGCACTGACCATGGTGCTCGGGGAGTTCCGTGAGGTGTCGGCTCACATCGAAAACCTGCGCCCGGAGGTCACCCATGTCACGAGCGGGGCGGTCGCGGCCAAGAGCGCAGAGGACCAGATCGCCGTCACTGGCGTGCTGGAGTCGGGGGCTGTGGCCGCGATGCACTTGCGCGGTGGGGCGTCCCGCGCCACCACGTTTCATTGGGAGATCAACGGCACGGAGGGCGATCTCGTCGTCAAGGCCAACCAGGCTCTGTGGTTCCAGGGGCGGCTGCGGCTGTACGGCGCCCGGGGAGAGGGCGGCGCCTTGGCCGAACTTCCGGTTCCCGCCCGCTATCAGCGGTCGCTGACCCGATGGACCGGGCGATCCGACGAGCCCGCCTACAACGTCGCCCACGAGTACGCGCTTCTGCGCGACCAGATCACCGGGAACCTTGCGCCGGATGAGGACGGCGTTCCCGACTTCCGGCACGCCGTCCGGCGACACCGCATGCTGGAGCGGATCCGACAGGCGGCGCGCGCGGGCCGGAAGGTCACACTCGCAGAGCAAGGCTCGTAGGCCCCGAAGTGAGTCGGGTCGGGAGCTCGACCGTTTTGCCCTCGGCGAGAATGCCACGGTTCCGGTGTCCCCGCGGCTACCGGACGTATCACGGCCCCGTCGAGAGCAGGCCCTACCAGGGCAATATCCAGGTCATCACGTTCACCGGCTCAGAGGAATCCGACCTTCTCCACGCCGCCGGTTCGTGGATGGCCGACCATCTGGACGCCTTGCTCACCAGCATCAACTGGGTCGGCGACTTCCTCTCCCCACACGGCATCGACTCCCACGCCAGTGCTGGAGATGACTCCGGGCGCTCAGGGCTTCAAGATCACCCCGCCGCCCCTCACCAGCGGCCGAGTCGTCGTGGGACACGGGCGGCCAGGTGGCCAGAACCATCGGGTGCAACCGCATAAAAGCCATACCCAGTGTCCCTGGATCTCTGGACCTTACGACTGGCCCGTCCGACCCAAGGAAGAAGGTAGGACCGCATGATCCGGATCAGGCGCTGATCAGTGAGGGCGGGGTGATCGGTTTCGTCCTTGACAGGGCTTGTTCTTGTCCGTTGTCCGCAGCCGAACGGACGTGAGGCCCTGCCTACCCGGAACCTGTGATCGGCTCAGAGACTGCCCGGGCGGACCAGGCCGGTCCTCTTCACCCCGGTCAGGATGGGGGTGACCTCAAGGGTGGTGATGTGTTCGAGGGCGCCGATGGTCGCGCTCAGGAAGTGGTAGAGCGCGTCGAGGTCGGTTGCCGCGACGGCCACAAGGAGGTTGGCCGAGCCGGTGGTGGCGGAAGCGAAGCGGACCTGTGGGTGGCGGCTGAGCTGCTGGCCCGTCTCCTCCAGTCCGCCAGGTGCGACGGTGATCCACAGGAGTGCCTCGGTCCGGACGCCCAGCCGGGCGAGATCGACTTCGGTCGCGAGTCTGAGTACCTGGCCGTTGACCAGTGCCTCTACCCGGCGGCGAGCGGTCAGGGCGGTGGTGTTGGCGCGGCGCGCGAGGTCGGTGTACGGGGCTCGGCCATCCTCGATCAGTGCGGTGATCAGCTGGTGGTCGAGGGGCTGGAGGATGGGGCGGGTAGGTGCCGCGGACAGGTCGGGCCGCAGGCTGGTCAGTTCGGTCTGTGTCAGCAGGCCGCCACTCCAGTCGAAGGCGGCCGGGAAGACCCGCAGGAGGACGTGCGAGGTCCACGACTGGACCGCGGGGGTGGCGGGCAGGTCGCGCAACAGCAGGTTGTTGCGGGCGTCCGGTCCGTCCAGGAACAGGATGGTGCAGATCTCGTCGCCGCCGCCGAGGACGTCGACCCAGATGGTGTCGGGGCGGCGGGCGAGGGTGGCGGCGATGGCGCTGATCCGGTTGGGCCGGCAGCGGATCCGCAGGGCAAGCGGAATCAACTCGGGGAAATGCACGGGGTTGCGTACGGCCGTGGCCCGCAGCGTCCCGTCGCCGAACAGCGGTGCCGCCCGGCGTACGACGGTGCGCTCCGAGATGCCCAGGACCCGGCCGACCGTGCGCCACGAGGCACGCGGAGCGGCCAGCATCGCGGCAGCGATTCGACTGTCTGTTTCATTCAACAGATGGCGCACTCTCTCCATAGATCGAGATAATATGTCCTTTTTCCTCGATCCAGATGGTCATTTCTGGCTCAGATTCTCGCCTCGGCTTAGAAACGTCTCAGGGAAACCGAGACGAGAGAGCGGGTGAGCACGATGACCGGTATCGAGCACAGGGTGGTGGACACCGACCGGGGCAAGGTCAGGGGAGTTGCGGAGGGCGAGGCGGTCTCCTTCCGGGGAATCCCTTACGCGGCGTCACCGGTCGGCGAGCTGCGGTTCGCGCCGCCGCAGCCGCACCCGGGCTGGACGGACGTGCGGGACGCGGCCAAGGCCGGCCCCTCCGTTCCGCAGGCGGCCTCCCGGCTGGAGAAGGTGCAGGGGCAGCGCGTGCCGGACTGGAACGAGGACGGCAGCCTGACCGTCAACGTCTTCACTCCACGCCGGGCGCTGGCGGACGGTGCGGCCCGACCCGTCCTGCTCTGGTGGCACGGCGGCGGCTTCACCAGCGGCTCCGGCGGCTGGGACTGGTACGACGGCGGCCGCCTCGCCGCGCTGGGCGACATCGTGGTCGTTACCGCCAACTACCGGGTGGGACCGCTGGGTTACCTCTACCTGCCGCAGATCGGCGCAGCCAACCTCGGCCCCCAGGACCAGGCCGCCGTGCTGCGCTGGGTGCAGAACAACATCGCCTCCTTCGGCGGCGACCCGCGCACGGTCGCCGTCGGCGGGCAGTCCGCCGGAGCGTACTCGGCCCTGTCGCTCGCGCTCGACCCCGAGACGAACGGGTCCATCACCCGGGTGCTGCTGCAGAGCGGCCCCTTCGGCCTGAACCCACAGGATCCGCACCAGGCCGCCGAGAACGCCGACGCCTACCTGCGCCTGCTGGACATCCCAGTCGGCACTGATGCCGCGAAGGCCCTGCGTGCCCTGCCGGCCGAGCAGCTGCTGGACGCCTACGGCCGCCTCTCCGTCCAGCTCGCGGCTCCGGGTAGCGCGGCTCCGCCGATGTACCCGGTCCTCGGTGCCCCCGGCATGCCCCGCACCCGGCAACAGGCGCTCACTGACGGCGCTTTGGAGGGCAAGACCCTGCTGATCGGCACCACCCGCGACGAAGCGACGGCCTTCTTCGCCTTCGACCCCCGCATCCAGAATCTCACCACCGACACCGCCCTGGAGATCCTCACCGCCCAGGTCGGCCGACAGGCCGCCCTGGACGTCTACCAGCAGCACGCCGCCCGCCTCCCGCAGGCGACACCGGCGCAGATCTTCACCTCGGTGCAGACCGACGGCCTCTTCCGCGACGGCTCGCTGGAGATCGCCGACCATCACGCGGCCGGCGGCAACACCACCTACGTCTACCAGTTCGACTACGCCCCCGCCGAGGACCCGTACGCCCTGGGCGCCACCCACTGCGCCGAACTGCCCTTCCTCTTCAACACCTTCGACGCCTACCCCGGCAGCCCCGTCCTCGCCGGCGCCGACGACGCCCAGCGCACCCTGAGCCTCGAATTCGCAACCGCCGTCGCCGAATTCGTCACCACTGGAACGACCAGCAACTGGCTGCCCTACGCGCCCGCGACCGCAGCCCGCATCCGCCACTTCGGCTGAGAGAGGAGACCGTCATGAAGCACATCTTCCGCACGCCGACCATGCCTCACTGGGCCGAGTTCCTCACCTTGCTGGTCACCATCTACTCCTCGGACCGGCTGTACTCCCTGACCGTCGCCGACCGTTTCGCGAGCTGGAACCAGTGGGTACGCCCATTCCCCTTCACCCTGGCCTCCATCGCGCTCCTCGTCTTCTTCGTGATGCCGGGCGCCGGCAGGCTCTGGAAGACCCTGTACGCGAAGGCCCTGCACACGGCCGCCGCCCACTGAACCCCGCCGATGGCCGGCGTCCCGCACCCGTGGGACGCCGGCCATCGCGTCTTCACAGCGGTAAGAACCCAGGCGTCTATGTGTGACGGGCATCACATGTCGGGATTCGAACTTTCCTGCCCGCCCCGCATCTAGTCCGCGTCGGCCACGTTCGTTTCGGCTCACCAAGGAAGGCTCAATGGGTTATCTGCGCGGATTCATCCCCTGGATCGTCGCCGGCTTCGTGTCGGGCTTCGTCGACTGGCGTTGGGGTGCGGTCAGCGGGTTCGCCTCGGGGCTGCTGCTCCTGCTCCAGGACCGCCGTCGCGGGGTCGACCTCGACGCGCTGATCCTGGAGGCCAGCACCATCGTGTACTTCGTGTTGGTCGGCGCCGTCGCCGTCGCACGGCCGCACTCGTCCCTGTCGCATCACACCGACGTCCTCTCCTTCGCCTGGCTGGCCGCCACGGCCTGGGGGACTCTGGCGATCCGCCGCCCCTTCACGCTGGGCATCGCCAAGCGCCAGACGCCGCGTGAGTTCTGGGACATGCCGGAGTTCCTCCGCGTCAACAACCACATCACCAGCGCGTGGGGCACCGGCTTCACGTTCATCGGCGTCAGCCTGGCCGTCGCGGGCGCGGCGGATGCCCCTGCCTGGGTGGGCATCGCCGCCCATGTCATCGGCCTCGTCGCCCCCGCCGTCTTCACGAAGGTCTATCCCGCCCGCGCCGAGGCGCGCCTGCAGGCCGCCCAGGCGCCGGTCACGGTCGTACCGCAGCAGTCGCAGTAGCCCACCGAAGGAGTGCGTACACATGAGCACTGAAGCAAGGAACGTCGTCCTGGTCCACGGCGGGTTCGTCGACGGTTCGGGCTGGAAGGAGGTCTACGACCTGCTGACCGCCGACGGCTACACCGTCACCGTCGTGCAGAACCCCACCCTCTCCCTCGACGGCGACGTCGCCGCCACCAAGCTGATCCTCGACGCGCAGGACGGCCCGACCGTGCTGGTCGGGCACTCCTACGGCGGCGCGGTGATCTCCGAGGCGGGCAACCACGAGAAGGTGAGCGCGCTCGTGTACATCGCGGCGTTCGCGCCCGACAAGGACGAATCCGTCAACACCCTGATCGCCGACCCGCCGCCCGGCGCGCCCGTTCCGCCGATCCTGCCGCCCCGTGACGGCTTCCTCTTCCTGGACCGGGAGAAGTTCGCCGCGTCCTTCGCCGCCGACCTGCCCGCCGACGAGGCGCGGTTCCTGGCCGACTCCCAAGTGCCATGGGGCGTGGACGCGTTGGGCGGGACCGTCACCCGTCCCGCCTGGCGTGCCAAGCCGAGCTTCTACCTGGTCGCCACCGACGACCACATGATCCCGCCGCCGGCCCAGCGCGCCATGGCCGACCGGGCCGGGGCCACGGTGAACGAGACGAGCGCGAGCCACGCCGTGTACGTGTCCAAGCCCGCCGAGGTCGCCGCGCTGGTCAGGAAGGCCGCGTCGCCCGGAACGCGGGCATGACCGAGGGGATGTCCCTTCCTCGCCACCTCCGGGGCCGCTTCGCACCGGTCCCGGAGGAGCGCGAGGCGGCCGGTCTCACCGTGCGGGGTTCGCTGCCGCCCGAGCTCGATGGCCGCTACCTGCGCAACGGCCCCAACCCGCTGCCGGGCGAGGTCTCCGGTCACTGGTTCACTGGCCCGGGCATGCTGCACGGCATCCGGCTGCGCGGCGGGCGCGCCGAGTGGTACCGCAACCGCTGGGTGCGCACCAGGGAGTTGGAGGGGCATCCCTTCATCCGTGAGGACTTCACCATCGACCTGGCGGCGACGCCCGCCAATACGCACGTGATCCGGCACGCGGGCATGGTGCTGACCCTGTGCGAGGTGGGCCTGCCTTACTGGGTCACCGACACGCTGGAGACCGTGGGGCCGTACGACTTCAGCGGACGGCTGAGGACGGCGATGACCGCGCATCCCAAGGAGGACCCAGTCACGGGCGAACTGCACCTGTTCGGCACCGGGTTCGCTGTGAACGGTCGCGGGGCGGCCACTGGCCAGGCGTCACGACGAGCGTGACCACCTTTGCCGCCAAAGGAATCGACACCCAGGAGATCAGTCGGCTCTGGTCGCCGGAGCTGCTGGTCCAGCTCCGCATGGCAGTCGTCGTGGCGGCCTGCCGCAGTCCGGGATCCGGGGCCAGCAGTCTTGGTCCACTACCGCGATGGAGTGTGCCGCGTCACGCTGGTTCGATTCTCGTTACCCGCTCGATGGAGAAGGCCCGGGTCAGGGACCCGGGCCTTTTCGCTGTCCATGGTGATCAGTTGTCGCGTGCCAGATGTGCGCAAAAAGCGGGGTGTCGAGAGCGAAGAGCCCCACGTGCCGCGACAGTCGAGTGCGGCCGATGAGGGACGGCCGGTGGGGCCGGACCCGCGCCCTCCGGGGTACGGCTCAGTGCTTGTTGACCGCGGAGGCCCAGTCGATGTTCACGCCCATGTCGGCGTACATCTTCGTGTAGCCGACGAAGCAGTTGAACTTCTCGACCTTGCCATTGCGCAGGTACCAGAAGTCGGCGGTCGGCACGTCGACCTTCGCGCCGTTCGGCTTGACGGTGCCCGCCGGTGACTGCAGCGGCCCCTCGAACGTGCCCTGGATGGACAGTTCGATGCTGATCGTGTCACCGTTCACGGTGATGCGCTTGAGTTCACGGTGGACGTCGGGGAAGAGGCCGACCATGTAGCGCGGGACGTCACCGAGAGCTTTGCCGCGGTAGGCCGCGCCGGCAACCATGTCGTTGAAGACGCCGTCGTTGGCGAAGCTGTCGACGAACGCGTCCGGGTCCAGGCTGTTGCCCTCCGCCACGTGGTACGCGTTCAGCACGACCGCGAGATTGGCTATCTCGTGCCGGGTCAGGTGGCGGTTGGTGAGGGGCAGCGCCGACAGCTCGCGAGGACTCAGGGCCGCGGGGGCCTGAGTGCGACCGGCGGTGTGGACGTGCGCGGTGCCGGGGACGGGGCTCGCGGCCTGTGTCGGTGCGGCGGCGATGGCGAGACCGGCCAGGCTCGTGACCGCGGCCGTGGCGATGATCGTCTTCCATTCGAGCGACTTCATGTCGTGTTCCTCTGTGTCGGTTCTCCGGATCCGGGATCCGTCGAGACGGGTTCGCGCCGCTGCGGCGCCTCTTAAATCAAACGCTCGCTTGACTTTATGGATGGGTCGGCAGACATGTCAAGCGAATGATTGATTTACTTGCTTGGTGGCGCCTATCGCGCGCCTAGAGGGGTCCCGGCCTGGCGTTCCGCGGTCGTCGGCGAGCCCCCGGGGGTGATCGGCTGCTTGACAGTAAAATCAAGCAGCTGTTTGAGTTCTCTTCATGGTGACAGAACGGACAGACCAGCGCCGTGAGGCCGGCCAGCGGACACGGGACGGCCTGCTGGCTGCCGCGCAGGAGTTGCTCGCGCAACGTGGCCAGGAGGGCGTGAGCCTTCGCGAGATCACCGACCGAGCCGGAGCCAACGTCTCTGCGGTGAGCTACCACTTCGGGTCACTGAAGGCGCTGTGCGACTCGGCGATCGAGAACGCGCTGGAGCGGTACCTCGACGCGCAGATCGACGAGGTCGCCTCGCTCGGCACCGCGTCCGGTGTCGAGGATGTGGCCGCGGCGTTCGCCGGGCCGATGATGCGTGCGCTGGCGGTCGGCGGACGGGATCTGGCGGTCATGCGGACGGTGGCTCGCGTCGGGATCGACCCCCCTGAGGGCTGGGGCCGGCTGACGGCGAAGTTTCAGCAGTCCCGCCGGGATGTTGTCAGGCACCTCTCGGCGAAGATTCCCGGCGTCGACGAGCGGGAGTGGAACTTCCGCATCAGGTGCGCGGCCGGCCTGCTGAACTGGCTCGTGTTGGCGCCCATAGGAACCGAACTGGCCGATGAGCCCCCGGAGCAGATCGAACGGTGGCTGGTCCCCGTGTTGGCCGGAGCACTCAGCGGCTCCCCGAACGTCGGCTGAACCGGGCTGATACAGCCGGCTTGGACGTGAGGGTCGACTGCCCTTGGCGCGCAACCCCGGATCGACGCCGCGCAGTCGTGCGGACTCGACGCCCGAACCGGCAGCGTCACGCCCGGCAAGGACGCCGACCTCATCCTTCTGCGCGCCAACGACCTGACCGTCTTCCCGGTCACCGACCCGGCCGCCACCATCGTCAGCGCCGGCCATCCCGGCCTGGCGGATACCGTTCTCGTCCTGGCCGCGTGGTCCAACGCGACTGGGTACTCGTGGACGTGGACCTGGCGGCGCTGAAGACCCGACTGCTCGAATCACGCAAGAGGATCGCGGCGGCCGCCGACATTCCACTCGACGGCACATTGCGCCCACGGCCGGAATCGAAGTAAGAGCACTGAAGGCGCGCACACGGTACGGCGAGCCCGGACACATCAGGTGAGGAAAAAGTGCCTGGACTCCAGGGGCCTGAGTCTGGTTGCTTGTGGGCATGGGCGGCCGGGCTCCTACTGCTCCGGCGAGCGGGCGTGGTGACAGGCCGCCTGGCCACGCCGCGCTTGGCAAGGCTGCGAAAGACGACTGCGATCGGGGAACGGTCGGCGGGTAGTCGAAGAACAGCCACAGAGGTGACTACAGAAACACACCGTGTCGACCTGGGGGATCTGGCCGGTGACGGGCGCCCCATGCGTGGCCGTCCTCGACGAGAACGACCAGAGCGGAGGGCGTACCCGTCCCGTACGGGGCGGCGGCCTGACCCTCAAGACCGGCGCCATGTCCGTCTACCGCGGTGCCCGCGCGGAGAAGCCGGCAGTCGAAATTTTCATCCGCAGCTGATCCACCTGCGCCGCCAGTGTGTGGAAGTCGCCACGAAGGGATCCTGTGCCGACCCATGAGCAGGCGACGGGCCGCCTACCGTCCGCATCGGCGCCGAAGTCCTCGGACGGACCGCCGCCCGAGGACTTCGGCGCCGCCCGAGGGCCCCTCGGAATCGACACGGAGGGGCTGGCGCCGGTGCCCGGCCGGGTCATGGTGCGCGAGTCGGCGTGACCGCTGGGCAGCACGCTGCCCAGAACCCCCCGGCCGAGCCCTCGCTCCGGGGCATACCTGTTTCGTGATGTCGCCGCTCTGCGCCGCCCGGCCCGCCCGCATCCATCCGATCCACACGCCGCTCGACGCGGCCACCACCACCGGAATCGTCGGCAGGGCGCCGGCCGGCGGGGTGAACTGGTTCGACACCGCCGAGATGTATGGCGGGGCGGTTGTGGTCATACGCTCGTGCGCCTGGCGGCGTCATGCTGAGGACTCCGTGGGTTCTGCACTGCTCGGACACTGTGCAACGGGATCGAACCGGTTCGACTCGCTGGAGGAAGCTAGCACCGGCGAAATCCCCCGGCAACACCCCTGACGCGAGAATGCGGGTCGGTCCGTCCAGAACTTCAGGATCGCCAAAGGAAGCGGCGGGGCAGTTGACAGCTGTCCCGCTTCTTCCTAACTTCACTTCACGCGAACCGGTTCGATGACCGGCCGGTCGCTCTCCTCCTCACCCCAGCACCCATCGCAACCGGACGTTCACCACACACAGGAATCGAACCGGTTCGAGCAAGGAGTTCCACGTGAACATCGGTGAGATCGCCCGGCGGGCCGGTGTCTCGCGGAGCACCGTGTCCTATGCACTGAGCGGCAAGCGTCCGGTGTCGGACGAGACACGCCGGAAGATCCAGCAGGTCATCGACGAGCTGGGCTATCGGCCCAACGCCAGCGCACGCGCCCTGGCCAACGGCCGGACCAGCACGATCGGCCTGGTCTTTCCGCCGGCCGGCAACCATTACACCGGGATGCAGCTGGACTTCATCGGCAGTGTGGTGGAGGCCGCCGCGGCCCACGACTACGACGTGCTGCTGTCACCGAGCGGTGTGGACAGCGACCGTTCGTTCCAGCGGCTGCTGGGGGAGCGGCGGGTCGACGGCGCCATTCTCATGGAGATCAGGCTGGAGGACGACCGGGTCGATCACCTGGCCGCTCTGGACTTTCCCTCCGTCGCCATCGGCCGCACCGCCCATCCGGAGGGCGGCTGGTGGGTCGGGCTGGACCACACCGCGCTCGCGGAGGCGTGCGTCCATCACCTCGCGGACCTCGGCCACCGCAGGATCGCCTTCGTCAATCGGCCCGAAGACCTCCTGCGGGCCGGATACGAGTCCGCACACCGGGGACTGGACGGATTCACCAAGGCCGCGGCCGAGCGCGGGCTGACGGCGCGGACGTACTGCTGCGGGGACGATGCCGCCTCGGGCCAGGAGTGCCTTGAGCGGATCCTGCACGACGAACCGGCCACCACGGCGCTGGTCACACTGAACGAGGCCGCCCTGGGCGGCCTCTACCGAGGGCTCGCCCAGGCGGGCCGCCATGTGCCGCGCGACTTCTCCGTCACGGGGGTCGTGGCCGGCCGCTGGGCGGAGACGGTGACCCCGCAACTCACCGCGGCGGACGTACCGGCGGAGGAGATGGGCCGGCGCGCCGTCGACCTGCTCATCGAGCGGCTCGACCATCCCGACACGCCTGCCCGGCACCACCTGCTCGCACCGCCGATCTCGCTGCGGGCCAGCACCGGGCCCGCCACCGACAGGCCGTCCGCCTGAGCCCCGGACTCCTGACTCCACATCACCGCTCCCTGTTCCCTCACACCCTTCCCGAGTACGCCATCTCCTCACCGTTGCCGATCGGCGTGCCCGGTCTCCCCGCGTCACCCCTCCACGGCACCCGTGTGCCAAGAACGAAGGACCCGCCATGCACAGCTCCTCCAGACGGCTCCTTGCCGCCGTGGCCGTGTCAACCGTCGTCGCCGTCGTCGGCACCGCCTGCTCCTCCGGTTCGGGCAGCACCGGCGCCAAGGGTGCGGACAGCGGCACGTACACCATCTGGGACCCGTACCCGCAGTTCGACAGGGGCTCGGCCTGGGCGAAACTGCTGGATCAGTGCGGCACCAAGGCCGGAGTGAAGATCAAGCGGACCGGCTTCGACACCAGCGACCTGGGCAACAAGACGCTGCTCGCCGCACAGCAGGGCAACTCGCCGGACGTCCTCATCGTCGACAACCCGGTGGTGTCGACCCTGGCCGAGGCGGGCGTGCTCACCACGACCGACGACAACAAGCTGGACACCTCGAAGGTGGATCCCAACCTGCTCGCGGCCGGTCAGTCGGGCGGCAAGACCTACGGCACGCCCATCGGCGCCAACACCCTCGCCCTCTACTACAACAAGAAGGTGCTGAAGGAGGCCGGGGTGGACATAGCCTCGGTCAAGGACTGGAAGTCTCTGACGGCGGCGCTGGAGAAGGTCAAGAAGGCGGGCAAGAAGGGCATCACATTCTCGGCGATCGGCACGGAGGAGGGAAGTTTCCAGTTCCTGCCGTGGTTCTGGGGCGCGGGCGCCAAGCTCACCCAACTCGATGCGTCCCAGGGCGTGTCCGCCCTGTCGCTGTGGAAGGACTGGCTGAAGGAGGGCTACGCCCCGAACTCGGTGCTCAACAACACCCAGACCACCAGCTGGCAGGAGTTCGCAAGCGGCGAGTACGCGTTCAGCGAGAATGGCACCTGGCAGCTTGCCAATGCCAAGAAGGCAGGCTTCGACTACGGGGTGTTGCCCATCCCCGGCGCCGAGGGGGGCAAGGCCGCGGCCCCGACGGGCGGTGAGTTCGTCACCATCCCGGTTCAGAGCGACACCGGCCGCTACGCCACCTCCCAGAAGCTGGCGACCTGTCTGACCAGCACCCAGAATCTGTACGACACCGACACCACCCTCTCCTACGTGGCACCCACCAGCGAGGTCCAGGACAAGCAGGTGGCGGCGAACGCCCAGCTGAAGCCCTGGGTCGACGCGGTCAAGGCGGCCAAGGGGCGCACCAGCGACAACCTGGGCACCAAGTACCCCAAGATCTCCGAACAGATGTGGAAGGCCGTCCAGTCCGCCCTCAGCGGGTCCAAGTCGCCCAAGGACGCCATGGCCGCGGCCCAGTCCGCCACCAGGTAACCAGGATCCCCCGGACCGCAGATGAACCACACCACACAGCTGCCGGACCACCGGGCCGCCCGTGTCAGGAACGCGGCGGCCACCGCCGCCCCGCCCCCGGTCCGCGGCAGCAATCGCAGCCGGCCCGCCTCCACCCAGTGGGCCGCCTGGGGATTCCTCGCCCCGGTGACCCTCTACCTCGTCCTCTTCTACGCCTATCCGCTCTACCGCAACATCGACCTCAGCCTGCGCAACTACACCGTCCGCTCCTTCGTCCAGGGCAACGCGCCCTTCACGGGCCTGAAGAACTACCGAACCATCTTCGACGACCCGGCCTTCGCTCCGGCCCTGCTCCACACCGTGGTCTTCACCGCGGTGTGCCTGGTCTTCCAGTACGCCATCGGCCTGGCCCTCGCGGTCTTCTTCAACCAGCACTTCCGGCTGTCGGCCACGCTGCGTGCCCTGTTCCTGGTGCCCTGGCTGCTGCCGCTGATCGTGTCGGCCTCCACCTGGTCGTGGATGCTCAACAGCGAGTCGGGAGTCGTCAACGCTGCCCTGCATGTCATCGGCATCGGGCCGGTGAACTGGCTGACCTCGCCGTCGTGGTCGCTGACCTCGGTGATCATCGCGAACATCTGGATCGGCGTCCCGTTCAACCTGGTGGTGCTCTACAGCGGGCTGCAGTCCATACCCGCGAGCCTCTACGAGGCGGCGGCTCTGGACGGGGCGAACGCCTGGCAGCGTTTCTGGCGCATCACCTTCCCGCTGCTGCGCCCGGTGTCCGCGATCACGCTGCTACTCGGCCTGGTCTACACGCTCAAGGTCTTCGACATCATCTGGATCATGACCAAGGGCGGCCCGGCGGACTCGTCCACCACGTTCGCCACCTGGTCCTACCGTCTCGGCTTCGGCAACCTCCTGCCCGCCTTCGGCCCGGGCGCGGCCGTCGGCAACCTGCTCGTCGTCGCGGCCCTGATCCTCGGTCTGATCCATGTGAAGGCACAGCGAAAGCAGGCCACCTCATGACCACCGCGACCACATCCATCGCCGCCCCGGCCCGACCGCGCCGGCGGCGGCCCACCTGGTGGAAGACGGCTACCGGCCTCGCGCTCACGGCGGTCATGCTCTTCCCGGTCTACTGGATGTTCAACGTCTCACTCACCCGTGACCAGGACATGCGCAAGAGCCCGCCGGACCTGCTGCCGATCCACGGCACCCTGGCCGGCTACCGCGCCGTCCTCGACGAGCAGTTACCCTACCTCGGCACCAGCCTCGTCATCGGCCTGGGCACCGTCGTCCTGACGGTCGCCCTCGCGGCACCCGCCGGCTATGCCCTCGCCAAGCTGCGCCCGCGAGGCGGCGGCATCCTGAGCTTCATCCTGCTGGCCGCCCAGATGATCCCCGGCATCATCATGGCGATGGGCTTCTACGCCATCTACCTCAGCCTCGGCCTGCTCCAGTCCGTCCCCGGGCTCATCGTGGCCGACTCCACCCTGGCTGTCCCCTTCGGCGTACTCATCTTCACCGCGTTCATGTCCGGCATCCCCGGCGAACTGCTCCAAGCGGCGAAGACCGACGGCGCCGGGCCGCTGCGCACCTTCTGGTCGATCGTCCTGCCGATGAGCCGCAACGCCGTCGTCACGGTCTCCCTGTTCGCCTTCCTGTGGTCCTGGTCCGACTTCGTCTTCGCCAGCACCCTCGCGGGCGGCGGCGCCCACGAGCCGATCACCCTCGGCATCTACCACTACATCGGCAACAACAACCAGCAGTGGAACGCCATCATGGCCACGGCCGTCGTGGCCTCGCTGCCGGCCGCGGTGATCCTCGTCCTCGCCCAGCGCTACGTCGCCGCCGGCGTGACCGCCGGTGCCGTCAAGGACTGAGCCTCTCCCCATCCCCACGCCCCGGCACGACCGATCTGTCCGCGCCTCGGTCGGCCACTGCCTCCTGCTCAAGAAACGAGTCACCCTTCATGACCGCCGCCCGACCCGGCCCGGCCTTCTCCGTCCATGACATTCCGTTCAGTACCCACGGATCCTGGTTCGACATCTCGCCCGTGGTGGCCGAGAAGACGTACGCCGAGGACCTCCACCTCGTCTCGCACCAGAACGGCATGCACGCCGTCCTGCGCCTGATCCCCCTGGACACGGCGACAGGCGACCGGACCGAGGCCCGCGTCGAAGCGACACCGGGCCTGCTCAGCTGGATCGGCGCGGGCGGGCGCGTCGACCTCGCCTTCGAGTCGCCGGACACGGTACGCCTGCGGGGGAGCGGACTGGGCATGCGCGTCTCCGCGGCCGCGCAGGCCCTGACCCCGTTCAGCGGGACGTACTTCTTCCGCGATCCGGCAGCGGACGCGCACGTGTTCACGTCGTACGAGACCGGACACCGTTACCGCGTCACCGTGCTGTCCGGCACCGTCGCCGAAACGGCCGGAGCCCAGGCGCTGGGCAGCGGCGACCGCGGTCTCGCCGTGACCGCCGCGGCGGACGGGACCTGGGAGATGGCGATCGAGGAACTCGACACCTCTCGTCCGCCGTACGCGTCCTCGGCGCGCTTCGACGAGATCGTGGAGGCCGCGAAGAGAGGCTTCAGGGACTTCGTCGACGCCGTGGCCCCATGGCGCTCGTCCGCCACCCCGGCTGCCGAACTCGCCGCCTACGTCGTCTGGTCGGCGACCGTACGTCCCACGGGCCTGGTCACCCGACCTGCCGTGCTGATGTCCAAGCACTGGATGGACAAAGTCTGGAGCTGGGACCACTGCTTCAACGCCCTTGCCCTGGCCCCCGGTTGCCCCGAACTGGCCCTGGACCAGTTCGCCCTGCCCTTCGACCACCAGGACGACAGCGGCGCCCTGCCCGACTCGGTCACGCACTCCGAGGTCCTCTACAACTTCGTCAAACCTCCCATCCACGGCTGGGCCTTCAGCCACCTGCGCCGCCGCCTGCCGACCCCTCCTGGCGAGGCCGAACTGGCAGAGGTGTACGGCCGGTTGGAGCGCTGGACCGACTTCTGGCTCACCGCACGACGCACCCCCGGCGCCGAACTGGCCCACTACCAGCACGGCAACGACAGCGGCTGGGACAACGCCACCACTTTCGACCCCGAGCGCGTGGTCGTCACCGCCGACCTGGCCGCCTTCCTCGTCCTCCAACTGCGCGAACTCGCCGAGTTGGCGACCGAGTTGGGCAGGCAGGACGAGGCGCACCGGTGGACGCGGGCGGCCGAGGATACCCAGACGGCACTGCTGGAGCAGCTCTGGACCGGGGACAGATTCGTCGCCCAAGGCGTCGCCAGCGGGGACATCTGGAGCAGCTCAAGCCTCCTCGACCTGATGCCCATCGTGCTGGGCGAGCACCTGCCCGGGGAGGTCGGCAGCGCGCTGGCCGACCACATCAAGGCCCATCTGACGCCGTACGGCCTGGCCACCGAACTGACCACCTCCCCGCACTACCTCGCGGACGGCTACTGGCGGGGCCCGATCTGGGCCCCGGCCACCGTCCTCGTCGAGGACGGCCTGCGTCGCGCCGGCCACCACCGGCTGGCGGACGACATCAGCGCCCGCTTCCGCGCCCTGTGCGAAACCCACGGCTTCGCCGAGAACTTCGACGCCCTCGACGGAACGGGCCTGCGTGACCGCGCCTACACCTGGACCGCCAGCAGCTATCTCCTGCTGGCCGAAGCACACGCACACCGAGACGGCCGCTGACCGGCTGCCTCCCCCATAGCCCCCGGACCGTCCGGGCCCCGCCACACTCATGTAGGAGCCGCACCATGAAATCGCCCCGAATACACCCCAGCCCCACCACCCGCACCGGACGCCGAACGGTTCCGTCCGTCGCCGTACTGCTGACCGCACTGGCCGCGACGACCCTGGTGCCCGCAGCCCCGTCACAGGCCGCCGACACCGGCGTCACCATCGACTTCGCCACCGCCGGAGGCGCGCCCACCTACCGCGCCTCCGGCATGATCTACGGGATGACACCGAACGGCTCGCTGCCGCAGGACCACTTCTTCAAGGACATAAAGTGGCACTTCATGCGGGCCGGCGGCGCGCAGCTCAACAGCGGCGGCTACGGCACCAGCCTCGCCGACTACCAGACCCGCTGGAACGCCACCCTCGCCCAGTACAAGCGCACCGCCTCCCTCGGCGGCACCTTCGTCATCCTGCCGCACGACCTGTGGGGCGCGGACAGCACCACCAGCCAGGGCTGGCCCGGCGACAACGGTGACTGGACGCAGTTCGACAACTTCGTCACGCAGCTCATCAACGACGTCAAAGCCAACAACATGACCGTCGAATGGGACCTGTGGAACGAGCCCGACGGCAGGGGCTTCTGGGCTCCCTCGCAGAGCCAGTACCTGCAGATGTGGTCGCGCTTCTACGCCCGGGTGCGGGCGGCCTTCCCGGGTCAGCTCATAGTCGGCCCCAGCATGGCGGGCCAGCCGACCTCCTCCAACACCTGGTGGACCACCTACCTCAACTACGTCAAGGCCAACAACGTCGCCCCCGACATCTACAGCTGGCACGACGAACCCGCCGATCCCGTCCCGGGCGTCGCCAGCGCCAACTCCACGCTCGCCGCGGCAGGCCTGACCAACACCCGCCCGTACCAGATCAACGAGTACGCGGCGCTCTCCCAGCAGAACCCCGGCGGCGGCGCCTGGTTCATCGGCCGCCTGGAGCGCGCCGGCGCCGACGGCCTGCGCGGCAACTGGGCCTCCGGCACGAACCTGCACGACTACGAGGCCAACCTGCTCACCAAGAACAGCTCCGGCCAGTACCTGCCGCTGGGCGAGTGGTTCATGTACCGCTACTACGGCTCGCAGACCGGCAACATCGTCAACTACATCCCCGGCACCAACACCGACGGCCTGGCCACCAAGGACAACACCGCCAAGAACGCCAAGATCCTGCTCGGCAGCAACGGCAACACCGGCAATGTCACCGTCAACCTCACCGGTCTCAACACCACATCGGTGGTCGAGAACGGCACGGTCCGCGCCGTCGTCCAGCGCCTCCCGTACAACGGCGGCGCCGCGGTGGCCGGGCCCGAAACGATCTCCGACACCACCCTGACCGTCAGCAACAACGCGGCCTCGGTCAGCATCCCCTGGAGCAACGCCAAGGACGGCTACACCGTCACCCTGCTCCCGCCCTCCAACACCACCATCTCCACCGTGGCGGTCAGCGAGAACAGCGGCCAGTGCCTGGACGACACCAACCTGAGCATCGCCAACGGCACCCAGTACCAGCAGTACCACTGCGAGGGCGGCTACCAGCAGATGCTCGACCTCAAGCCGGTGGCGGGCAAGACCAACACCTACACCGTCGTCAACGAGCTCAGCGGCAAGTGCCTCGACGTCTCCGGCGCCTCCACCGCCGACGGCGCCGCCGTCATCCAGTACACCTGCAACGGCCAGACAAACCAGCAGTTCACGCTCAACCCCGTCACGGCGCTCAGCAACCACCAGGACTACCAGCTGGTCGCCGTGCACAGCGGCAAATGCGTCGACGTCAGCGACGTCTCGACCACGGCCGGCGCGAAGATCCACCAGTGGACGTGCGACCCCGCGAGCGCGCTGAGCACCAAGAAGAACCAGATCTGGCGTCTGACCGGCAAGAGCTGAGACCCGGTAGCTCTCCAGATCTCCCGGCCCGCGCGGCCGTCCGGCATCACTGCCGCACAGCCGCGCGTGTTTCGGTAGCCGTCATACGTCGCAGGCGTTCGCCTCCGCAACCGCGCCGCAGTAGCGGCCGCTTCAGCTGCGCGGCCGGGGCGCGAACCCGGCCTTCTCGTAGCACTCGTCGATGATCCGCATCGTCGCCAGCGCGTCCTCCGCGTCGAGCGGCAGTGGTGCGCCGTCCCGGAGATGAGCCGCGAACGCCTCGAGCTGGTAGGTGTACGAGGACCTGCGGCCCAGCTCCTCCGTGCGCTCGCCCGACTGTGTCCGCACCACGACCCGGTCGTCCTGGTGCGGCAGCACGAAGTCGAGCGCTGTGGCCTCGCCCCGGGTGCCGACCACCCGGCAGGTGGCCTGCCAGGTGTCGTGCACCATCGAAGAGCGCATGGAGCCTGTGGCGCCGCCGGGGAAGGCGAGTTCGGCATCCAGCCATGCGTCGACGCCGGGCGCCCCGGCCCTCCCCCGGGCTCCGTCCGGGGGGACCCCCATCTCCCTGCGCTCGCCGCCGCGCGCCGAGACGACCTCGGGCCGGCCCCCGGCCCACGGGGCGAGCATCCGCTGGGCGTGCAGACCGTAGCAACCCAGGTCCATGAGGGCGCCGCCCGCCAGCGGGAGCGACCAGCGCACGTCGTCGTCCGGCGGGGCGGGCATGGCCACCACGGTCTCCACATGCCGCAGCTCGCCCAGTTCGCCGGAGGCCAGCAGTTCGTGCAGCCGCCGGGTGACCGGGTGGAAGAGGTAGTGGAAGGCCTCCATGAAGACCGTGCCCGCCTTGACTGCCGCGTCGCGCACCTCGGCGGCCTCCTCGGCGTTGCTCGCCGACGGCTTCTCACTGATCACATGCTTGCCCGCGTCCAGCGCGGTCAGGTTCCACGGGCCGTGCAGCCCGTTCGCGAGCGGGTTGTAGACGACCTCGACCTCGGGGTCGGCGACGAGATCGGCGTACGAGCCCACGACCCGCTCCACGCCATGGGCGTCGGCGAACGCCTGTGCCCGGTCCCGGTCGCGGGCGGCCACCGCCACCAGCCGGTGGCCGCCCGCTCGGGCCGGGGAGACGAGAGACAGTTGGCTGATCCGGGCCGCGCCCAGGACCCCGATGCGCAGGGGTTCGCTCATCCCTCGAGTACCTCCTCCAGGCCCTGTCGGACCTCGTCCATCCGCACCGGCCGGTGCTCCGCCAGCGACAGCGTGCAGGCTTCCGCGATCAGGCTCGCCTCGATGGCATCGGCCACCGTACAGGGCGAGGACGTGCGCCTCGCCACTACCTCGGTGAACGCGGTCAGTTCGGCGCGGTAGGCGTCCGCGAAGCGATCCATGAAGAAGTGGTGCGGGGCACCGGCCGGGAAGGTGGCGCCCGGCTCGACGGACCGCAGCGGCAGCTTGTCCTCCAGACCCACGGCGATGCTGTCCTTCATGCCGTGCAGCTCCAGACGCACGTCGTAACCCCGCGCGTTGTGCCGGGAGTTGGAGACCAGCGCGATGGTTCCGTCGTCCAGGGTGAGGATCGCCGAGGCGGTGTCGACGTCGCCCGCGGCCGCGATGTACTCGGCGCCGCGGTTGCCGCCGGCCGCGTACGCCTCGGTGACCTCCCGCCCGGTCACCCAGCGCACGATGTCGAAGTCGTGCACGGAGCAGTCACGGAAGATGCCGCCGGCGACGGCAACGTACGCCTCCGGCGGCGGCGCCGGGTCCAGTGTGGTGGACCGTACGGTGTGCAGCTTGCCGAGTTCGTCGCTCAGGACCGCCTTGCGGGCGGCGACACAACCGGCGTCGAAGTGCCGGTTGTAACCGATGTGCACCTCGATGCCGCTGTCCTGAACCGCGCGCAGCACGGTCAGACTCTCCTCGACGGTCTTCGCCACCGGCTTCTCGCAGAAGACGGGGACGCCCGCCTCGACGGCGGCGAGGATCAGCGTGGGGTGCGCGTCCGTGGCGGCGGCGATCACGACGCCGTCGACGCCGGCGGCGAACAGTGCCTCGGGTGAGCCGACCGCCGTCGCCCCGAAGCGCTCCGCCGCCGAGGCGGTGGCCGCGGCCACGGGGTCGCTGACCACCAGGGAGTCTGCCCGCCGTGGGCCGAGGAGGTGATGATGTTGACGATGGTGCCGGGCGCGCCCCGGTCCACCATGTTCCGCACGGCCGCGTGCATCGCGAAGAACGGCGCCGTCAGATTGATCGCGACGTGTTCGTCGAACAGCTCCGGCGTGGTGGCGAGCAGCGAAGTGCCATGAGTGCGAGCTTCCCTTCAGATGCGACGGCGCTCGGCGCCGGCCCGCAGTTCCTGGCGCAGCCGCTCCGGGCTCCAGTCCTCGGACACGGCCCGCCACACGGTGTCCGCCTGGGACGGCGGGGGGCCGGCCCGTCGACCGGCGGGTCCAGATCCAGATTGGTGGGGAAGGGGTACCCCTCGGCGCAGGCGGCGACCACCCGGCGCAGCCAGTCCTCGGCCGCCCCCTCCGTCTTGCGCCGCAGCAGCACCGGGTAGACCGCGTTCGACACCGTCTCGCGGTCCACCGTCTCCATGGCGCGGCCGAAGGCGGAGGAGATCTGCAGCAGGTTCGCCATGCGCCCGATGTCCGCGGACCTGTTGTGCCCGGCGGCATGGAAGAGCGCGGGGTTGAAGAAGACCGCGTCGCCCTTCTCCAGGGGCAGCTGGACGTGGTGCTCGTCGAAGTACTCGATGAATTCCGGCCGTCGCCAGGCCAGGTAGCCGGGCTCGTACTTCTGCGAGTGCGGCAGATACAGCGTCGGTCCGGACTCCACCGGCATGTCGCAGTGCGCCACCGCGCCCTGGAGGGTGAGCACGGGGGAGAGCCGGTGGACATGGGCCGGGTAGCGGGCCGCCTGTTCCTGGCCCAGGAACCCGAGGTGGTAGTCACGGTGCACGCTCTGCGCCGCGCCGCCCGGGTTGACCTGGTTGATCTGCGAGGTGAACTGGTAGCCGGGGCCCAGCCAGGCCTCGGCGATCAGCGCCAGCATGTCGTTCCCGTAGTACTCGGCGAACGTCTCCGGGGCGCGTACGGCCATCTTGTCGAGCGCGTTCCACACCCGGTCGTTGGCGCCGGGCTTCGCGAAGTGGTCCCCGCGGGCGGTGCCGGCCGCCCGCTCCTCCGCCGCCGACATCCTGCGCCCGGTGGCCTCGATCAGCGCGCGGAACGCGGCACTGGCGCGGTCGACCACGTCGAGGTCGGCAAACGCCCGCCTGAGCACCACGATGCCGGGCCCGTCCAGCAGGGCACGCACCCACTCGGTCTGCACCTGCCGCGGCTCGGAGGCCCGCAGCCGGTCGCTGTCGTACAGGAGGACGTTCTGCTCGACCCCCTCGGCGAGCGGATGGTCGCCGGGATCGGTGTGCCGGTCGATCAGGGAGCCGATTCAGGTGGTCACACCGTTCAACATGCCGTCGGAGGTCGTTGCGGAGGCTTGATGGGGCGAACCGGGGACGGTCACACTGACGAGATGGACGCGGATCCGGGGTTCTTCGGGCCCTCCTCGGTGACCTGGCAGATGCACGGCGACCCCATGATGTGGGTCGCCGGCATCCGTGCCCTCTACCTGCAGGCCCTGCATCCGCCGACGGTGCGCGGCGTCCTGCAGAACTCCGACTTCCGGCGGGACGCCTGGGGCCGGCTGATGCGCACCGCCAACTTCGTCGGGACGACGACGTACGGCACCACCGAGGCCGCGGAGCGGGCGGGCGCCCGGGTGCGGAAGATCCACAGCATGCTTGGGGCGACCGACCCGGACACGGGGGAGCGGTACGGGATCGACGAGCCGGAGCTGCTGCTGTGGGTGCACTGCGCCGAGATCGACTCCTACCTCCACGTCCTGCGCCGCTCGGGCTTCCGGCTCACCGACGCGCAGGCCGACCGGTACATCCGGGAAAACCGGGTCGGCGCGGAGCTCGTGGGGCTCGATGCGGAGCAAGTCCCGGGTGATCAGACCGAGTTGGCCGCGTACTTCGAGAAGGTGCGGCCCGAACTGGCCGCCGGACCCGAGGCACGTGAGGTGGACGACTTCCTGCGCCGCCCGCCGGTCCCCCCCTTGCTTCTCCCGGCGCGCGACCTGCTGTGGCGGCGCGTGGCGAACCTGGCGTACGCCGCCCTGCCCCCGTACGCCCACGAGTTGTACGGCAGGCCCGCCCCGCGGCCCGCCGCGGTGACCCAGCGGCTGCGCCTCACCGGAACCCTGCTGCGCTGCATTCCCGCACGTCTGCGCTGGCAACTCCCGCCCAAACACATCCTCCGGGCCATGGCCAGACTCGGTCCCGGCGCGCGCCCCGCACCGTACAAAGTCGGCTGATAACTCGCCATACTGGACGTGCCGGGGGAGGGGCGGGACGGGGGCGATCGTAGGCGATGGGGGACTTCAGGCTGATCCAGGGCCGGTACCGGCTGCTCGATCTGATCGGGCGCGGCGGGATGGGCGAGGTGTGGCGCGCGCGGGACGATTCCCTGGGCAGACAGGTCGCCGTGAAATGCCTCAAACCGCTGGGACCGCACGACGACCGGTCGTTCACCGGGGTCCTGCGGGAGCGGTTCCGCCGCGAGGCGCGCGTGGCCGCCGCCCTCCAGCACCGCGGGGTGACCGTCGTACACGACTTCGGAGAGTCCGACGGAGTGCTCTACCTCGTGATGGAGCTGCTGGAGGGACGCAACCTCAGCCAGCTCCTGGAGGACAACAAGCACCATCCGCTGCCGGTCACCGACGTCGTCGACATCGCCGACCAGGTTGCCGCGGCCCTCGCCTACACGCACCAGCGGGGCATCGTGCACCGCGACCTGAAGCCCGCCAACATCATGCGGACCGGCGACGGCACGGTGAAGATCTGCGACTTCGGCATCGCCCGCCTCGGCCACGACATCGGCTTCACGGCGCGTCTGACCGGCACCGGCATCGCGATGGGCACCCCGCACTACATGTCCCCGGAGCAGATCGGCGGCGACCCCGTCGACCAGCGCAGCGACCTGTACTCGCTGGGGTGCGTGCTGTACGAGATCGCCACTGGTGTCCCGCCGTTCGACCGCAACGACGCATGGGCGATCCTGATCGGGCACCGCGACACCCCGCCGGAACCGCCCCGCAGCCACCGGAGCGACCTTCCCGAGTACCTCGAGCGGATCATCCTGGACCTGCTGGCGAAGCGCCCCGAGGAGCGTCCGGACGACGCACGCGAGCTGATCCGGCGGATCGGCGCGGCCCGCACCCGGTCCGCTTACGTGCCCACGATGGTGGCGCCCGCGCCCACCGCCCGGCAGCCGTCCCGCGAACCCCGGCTGCCGTCCTGGACCCGCGGAATGACCACCGGCCACAAGGCGGCCGGCACCGGACTGCGTGCCACCCCGCCCGACGGCTCCGCCGGTCTCACCGGAGAGTGGATCGCCCGCCCCACCACGGGCCGCCCGTTCCAGCCCGTACGCGCCGAACGGCCCACCCCGCCACCGGAGGCGGTCGGCACCCTGGCGGGCCGGCACAACGCGGGACTGAGCCTGGGGCGGCTGGGCCGCTGGACCGAGGCCGGCGAGGTGCACCGCGCGGTCGCCGCGGAACGCGAGCATCTCCTCGGCCCGGACCACCCGGACACCCTCGCCAGCCACTACGAGGTCGGCTTCACGCTCAGCCGCACCGGCCGCCCCGCCGACGCCCTGCGCGCGTACACACACGTCGCGCGCGCCCGGGAGCGCGTACTCGGCCCCGACCACCCCGACACCCTGGCCGCCCGTCAGGAAATGGCCTACGTGCTGGGCCAGTTGGGCCGTCACTTCGACGCGCATCAGGTGTACACGTCGGTGCTGGCGGCCCGGGAGCGCACCATGGGACCCGAGCATCCCGACACCCTGCGCTGTCGTCACAACCTCGCCTTCAGCCTCAGCCGGCTGGGGCGCCTGGAGGACTCGTACCGAATGGCCCACGAAGTGGCCGAGGCCCGCGCTCGGGTGCTCGGTGCCACGCACCCCGACACGCTCGTCACTCGGTACGAAGTCGCCTACGCGCTGGGACAGCTGGGCCGCTGGCCCGAGGCACTGGAGACATACCGCGAGGTGGCCGAGGAACGCGCCCGGGCGCTCGGCCCGGATCATCCGGACACCCTGGCGGCCCGCTACGAGGTCGGGATCAGCCTCGGCCGGCTGGGACGCACCGCGCAGGCCCTCACGCTCTACCGCGAACTGGTCGACGACCGCACACGTGTCCACGGCCCGGCGCACCCCGAAACCCTCCGCGCCCGCCATGGCCTCGGCGTCAACCTGGGCCGCCTCGGCCGCTGGGAGGAGGCCCTCGCCGAGTCCCGCGACGTGTGCGCCCTCCGCGAGCGCGTCCTGGGCCCGGACCACCCCGACACCCTGGTCAGCCGCCGCGAGGTCGCCGTCGGCCTCGGCTGGCTCGGCCGCTGGGCCGACGCGCTCACGGAGTACCGCCAGGTCGCCGCCGCCCGCGAGCGCGTCCTGGGCCCCGGCCACCCCGACACCCTCGCCAGCCGCAACGACGAGGCCCACTGCCTGGAACAGCTGGGCCGCGGCCAGGAGGCGGTGGAGCTGTACCGGAGGGTGGCTGCGTTACGCCGGCAGCAGGCGGCTGGCGGCCCCTGAGTCACCGACGTGCGCCGATCTCTGGCCGGTCCGGATCTTCGCATGTTACGAAGAAGCATGCCTGCACACGAGGGATACGACGCAGTGATCGTCGGTGGTGGCCACAACGGGCTGGTCGCCGCCGCTTATCTCGCCCGGGCCGGGCGCTCCGTGCTGGTCCTGGAGCGGCTGGACCACACCGGGGGTGCCGCCGTGTCCACGCGGCCCTTCGCCGGGGTCGACGCACGGCTGTCGAGGTACTCGTACCTGGTCAGCCTGCTGCCCCGGAAGATCGTACGGGACCTGGAGCTGGACTTCCGGGTGCGGGCGCGCACCGTGTCCTCGTACACCCCGGTCGAGCGCGACGGGCGCCCCACCGGGCTGCTCGTCGGCGGCGGAGAGCGGCGGACGCGGGAGGCGTTCGCCCGGCTCACCGGATCGGACCGCGAGTACGAGGCCTGGCAGCGCTTCTACGCGATGACCGGGCACGTCGCCCAGCGGGTGTTCCCCACGCTCACCGAGCCCCTGCCCACCCGGGACGAGCTGCGCCGCCGCATCGACCACGAGGAGGCGTGGCGGGCCTTGTTCGAGGAGCCGATCGGCGCCGCCGTCGAGGCGAACTTCGCCGACGACCTGGTCCGGGGCGTCGTCCTCACCGACGCGCTCATCGGCACCTTCGCGGACGCCCACGACGCCTCACTACGGCAGAACCGCTGTTTCCTGTACCACGTCATCGGCGGCGGCACGGGTGCCTGGGACGTCCCGGTCGGTGGCATGGGCGCGCTCACCGACGCGCTGGCGGCGGCCGCGCGCGCGGCCGGCGCGGTGATCGCCACCGGGCGCGAGGCGGTACGGATCGAGACCGACGGGCGCGCCGCCGAGGTCACCTACCGCAGCGTGGACGGCGACGGTACCGTTTCCGCCCGCCATGTCCTGGTGAGTGCCTCGCCGCAGGAGCTGGCCCGGCTCACGGGCGACACCCCGCCCGCCCCGGCCGAGGGCGCCCAGCTCAAGGTGAACATGCTGCTCACCCGGCTGCCCGCGCTGCGCGACACCGCCGTCGATCCGCGCGAGGCCTTCTCCGGGACCTTCCACATCGCCGAGGGCTATGAGCAGCTGGCCACCGCGTACGCCCAGGCCGCCGCCTGTGCGCTGCCCACCGCGCCGCCTTCCGAGATCTACTGCCATTCGCTCACCGACCCGACCATCCTGGGCCCGGACCTCGTCGAGCAGGGCTACCAGACCCTCACCCTCTTCGGCCTGCACACACCCGCGCGGCTCTTCGAGCGTGACAACGACGGCGTACGGGAGGAGCTGCTGAAGTCGACGCTGGCGCAGCTGGACGCCCATCTCGCCGAGCCCGTGGAGAACTGCCTGGCCAAGGACGCGGAGGGGCGCCCCTGCATCGAGGCGAGGACCCCGCTCGACCTGGAGCGGGATCTGCGGCTGCCCGGCGGCAACATCTTTCACCGCGATCTGGCCTGGCCGTACGCCCAGGAGGGCACAGGCCGCTGGGGTGTGGAGACCCGCCACGCGAACGTCCTGCTGTGCGGCTCGGGCGCGGCACGTGGCGGCGGGGTCAGCGGGGTGCCGGGGCACAACGCGGCGATGGTGGTGCTGGAGGACCTCGGCGATCCGGTGAGTTGACGAAGGGCTCCGCGTCGGTCTGTCGACCGCACCGCCTACCGCAGCCGAGGTGCGCCCATGTGCATGGTCATCCCGCACACCGCAGCACGCACATGACGGCCGTGAGCGTCGGTCATCAGCACGAAGGTGCCGTAGTCGGTGGGTGCGGGGTGCGGGGCCCGCACCTCGATGCGGGGGTTGTTGTAGGCCGGTATGAAGCAGCCCCCGTGACGGGAGGCGGAAGCCTCGTAGAAGAGCGGGTAGTCGACGGCGTGGCGGGGCTTCAGCACCAGCCGGACCGGTGTGGTCGTCTTCGGCTTCGACGTTACCGACGGCCCCTTGCCCACGTGGACGTTGAGCTCCGGATAGCCGTCGAGGGCGCAGGGTGTGGTGCCGTTGTTGGTCGCGCGCAGCAGGGCCGTCGGCTTGGTGCCCGGCTTGTCGGGGAGGTGTGTCAGCCTCCACCGCAGCTGCGGGGTTCCGCACCCGGCAACTCGTGGGGTGTCTGCCGAGGCCGAGGGGGACGACTCGGTCGTCCGTGACGGCCCGGCGGTCGGTGCGGTCGTCCGTGTCGGCCCGGCGGTCGGCACGGTCGTCCGTGACGACCTGGTGGCCGGCTGTGTGGCAGCGCGGTCTTCCCCGCGACAGGCCGCGGCGGTCAGAACCACCGTCAGGCCGATCGCGAAGGCTGCTGCTGTCCGCCGTGCCATAGAACCTTCCCCCGGTGAAGCCGGTCCTGCGGAAGCCGGGTGGCGCCGCTCCTGACCTTCCCCACAGAAAGATGCAAGCGCCCACGAAAAGGTTCCCCGGAGTGCATGCAGAGGTCAGGTCCGGGAAATCTGACGGAGTATCAGAAATAGTCTTCCCTCCTCCCGGCCGCTGCGGCATCCTGCGCCCATGCAGACGGAGCTGAGCAAGAAACTGGGAGTCGAGCACGCCCTCTTCGGCTTCACGCCGTTTCCCGCCGTCGCCGCGGCCATCAGCCGGGCCGGCGGTTTCGGCGTGCTCGGCGCGGTCCGCTACACCGCCCCCGACGACCTCAAGCGCGATCTCGACTGGGTCGATGCGCACGTCGACGGGGGGCCCTACGGCCTGGACGTCGTCATGCCCGCGAAGAAGGTCGAAGGCGTGACCGAGGCCGACGTCGAGGCGATGATCCCGGAGGGGCACCGGGAGTTCATCAAGGACACCCTGGCGAAGTACGGGGTGCCGGAACTCGCCGAGGGAGAGGCGTCCGGATGGCGTATCACCGGCTGGATGGAGCAGGTCGCCCGCTCCCAGCTGGACGTCGCCTTCGACTACCCGATCAAACTGCTGGCCAACGCACTCGGCTCCCCACCCCCCGATGTCGTCCGGCGCGCACACGACCGGGGCGTCCTGGTCGCCGCGCTCGCCGGGAGCGCCCGGCACGCGCGCAAGCACAAGGAGGCGGGCATCGACATCGTCGTCGCCCAGGGGTACGAGGCCGGCGGCCACACCGGTGAGATCGCCTCCATGGTGCTGACCCCCGATGTCGTTGATGCCGTCGACCCGTTGCCCGTACTGGCCGCCGGCGGCATCGGCAGCGGGCAGCAGGTGGCCGCGGCCCTCGCGCTCGGCGCGCAGGGCGTCTGGCTCGGCTCGATCTGGCTGACCACGACGGAGGCCGAACTTCCCTCGCCCGCGCTCGTGCGGAAGCTGCTCGCCGCCGGATCGGGCGACACCGTCCGCTCCCGGGCACTGACCGGCAAGCCGGCCCGGCAGCTGCGGACCGAGTGGACCGACGCCTGGGACGACCCGAACGGACCGGACGCACTCCCCATGCCCCTGCAGGGGCTCCTGGTCGCCGACGCGATCACACGCATCCAGAAGTACGAGGTGGAGCCGCTGCTCGGCACGCCCGTCGGCCAGATCGTCGGCCGTATGAACAGCGAACGCAGCGTCCAGGCCGTCGTCGACGACCTCACCCGAGGCTTCGAGAAGGCCGTCGACCGCATCAGCCGGATCGCCGGAAGGAGCCGGCAGTGAGCCAGGCCGCCAACGGTTTCTGGGCCCAGTCCGGGGCAGACCCCGAGCGCACCGTCCTCATCGCCCCCGACGGGGAGGAGTGGACCGCCGGACGGCTGCTCGGCGCGGCCAACCAGCTGGTGCACGGACTGCGTGCCGCGGGACTGGAACGCGGGGACTCCTTCGCCGTCGTACTGCCCAATGGAGTCGAGTTCATCACTGCGTACCTCGCTGCCACCCAGGCCGGCCTCTACCTCGTCCCCGTCAACCACCACCTCGTCGGACCCGAGATCGCCTGGATCGTCTCCGACTCCGGCGCCAAGGTGCTCATCGCGCACGAGCGGTTCGCGGACGCGGCACGGAACGCCGCCGACGAGGCGAAGCTGCCGGCCGCGGGGCGGTACGCCGTCGGAGCGGTCGAGGGGTTCCGGCAGTACGCCGAACTCCTCGACGGACAGCCCGAGTCGGCACCCGACGGGCGCACCCTCGGCTGGGTCATGAACTACACCTCGGGCACCACGGGCCGCCCTCGCGGCATCCGCCGCCCGCTGCCCGGCAAGCTGCCGGAGGAGGCGTACCTCGGCGGCTTCCTCGCCATCTTCGGCATCAAGCCGTACGACGACAACGTGCACCTCGTCTGCTCGCCGCTGTACCACACGGCGGTGCTCCAGTTCGCGGGCGCGTCCCTGCACATCGGGCACCGGCTGGTCCTGATGGACAAGTGGACGCCCGAGGAGATGCTCCGCCTGATCGACGCCCACAAGTGCACGCACACGCACATGGTCCCGACCCAGTTCCACCGCCTCCTCGCCCTTCCCGACGAGGTGCGCACGCGCTACGACGTCTCCTCCATGCGCCACGCCATCCATGGCGCCGCCCCCTGCCCCGACCATGTGAAGCGGGCGATGATCGAGTGGTGGGGCGAGAGCGTGGAGGAGTACTACGCGGCCAGCGAGGGCGGCGGTGCCTTCGCGACCGCGGAGGACTGGCTGAAGAAGCCGGGAACGGTGGGCAAGGCCTGGCCCATCAGCGAGCTCGCGGTCTTCGACGACGACGGCAACCGGCTGCCGCCCGGCGAACTCGGCACCGTCTACATGAAGATGAGCACCGGGGGCTTCTCGTACCACAAGGACGAGGCCAAGACGAGGAAGAACCGTATCGGCGACTTCTTCACCGTCGGTGATCTCGGCTGTCTCGACGAGGACGGCTATCTCTTCCTGCGCGACCGCAAGATCGACCTCATCATCTCGGGCGGAGTCAACATCTACCCGGCCGAGATCGAGGCGGCGCTGCTCACCCACCCCGCCGTCGCCGACGCGGCCGCCTTCGGGATCCCGCACGACGACTGGGGCGAGGAGGTGAAGGCGGTCGTCGAGCCCGCCCCCGGCCACGAGCCCGGCCCGGCGCTCGCCGCGGACATCCTCGACCACTGCGCACGGCAGCTCGCCGGGTACAAGCGGCCCAGGAGCGTCGACTTCATCGTGACGATGCCGCGCGACCCGAACGGCAAGCTCTACAAACGACGGCTGCGCGACCCGTACTGGGAGGGGCGTACCCGGCCTGTGTGACCGCTGCTTGACCTCCTTCGCGTGCCCCGGCGAGGATCGCGCCAGGGACGACGGACGAAGGAGCAGGCCATGACGGCGGGACGAAGCGTCACCGTGGACGGCACGTTGCGGCGCAGCGCCAGGCGCACCCCGGCGCGGGTCGCGATCCACTACGGCGACCGGTCGTGGACCTACTCGGAACTCGACGAGGCGGTCTCACGGGCCGCACGGGTCCTGCGCGAGAGCGGACTCGCCCCCGGCGACCGGGTCGGCGCCTACGGCCACAACTCCGACGCGTATCTGATCGCTTTCCTGGCCTGCGCCCGGGCCGGACTGGTGCATGTGCCGGTCAACCAGAATCTGACCGGCGACGACCTGTCGTACATCGTCGACCAGTCCGGCTGCGCGCTCGTCCTCACCGATCCCGACCTCGCCGGGAACATCTCCGGGGGCGTACGGGTGCTGCCGCTGCGCGACGCCGACGACTCGCTGCTCGCGCGGCTCGCGATCGCGGAGCCGTACGACGGTGAGGAGCCGCGGGGCGAGGATCTGGTGCAACTGCTCTACACGTCCGGCACGACCGCGCTTCCCAAGGGCGCGATGATGACGCACCGCGCGCTGGTGCACGAATACCTCAGCGCGATCACCGCCCTCGACCTGAGCGCGGGTGACCGGCCCGTGCACTCGCTGCCGCTGTACCACTCGGCGCAGATGCATGTGTTCCTGCTGCCCTACATCGCCGTCGGCGCGGAGAACGTCATTCTGGACGCGCCCGACGGCGACCGGCTGTTCGAGCTGATCGAGGCGGACCGTTGCGACAGCCTGTTCGCGCCGCCCACCGTGTGGATCGGCCTCGCGAACCGCCCCGACTTCGCCACGCGCGACCTCAGTGGTCTGCGCAAGGCGTACTACGGCGCCTCGATCATGCCGGTGCCCGTCCTGGAGCGGCTCAAGGAACGGCTGCCGAAGCTCTCGTTCTACAACTGCTTCGGGCAGAGCGAGATCGGCCCGCTGTCCATGGTCCTCGGCCCGTACGAGCACAAGGGGCGCATGGACTCCTGCGGGCGCCCGGTGCTGTTCGTGGAGGCGAAGCTAGTCGACGAGTCCGGCAAGGAGGTGGGCGACGGGGAGCAGGGTGAAATCGTCTACCGGTCACCGCAGTTGTGCGAGGGCTACTGGGACAAGCCCGACGAGACGGCCGAGGCGTTCCACGACGGCTGGTTCCACTCCGGCGACCTCGCCCTACGGGACGCGGACGGATACTTCACGATCGTCGACCGGGTCAAGGACGTCATCAACTCCGGTGGTGTGCTGGTCGCTTCCCGGCAGGTCGAGGACGCCCTGTACACGCATGAGGGGGTCGCCGAGGTCGCGGTGATCGGGCTGCCCGACGAGCGGTGGATCGAGGCGGTCACCGCGGTCGTCGTACCGCGCGGCGAGGTGACCGAGGACGAACTCCTCGCCCACGCCCGCGAGCAGCTCGCCCACTTCAAGGCGCCCAAGCGGGTGCTGTTCGTGGACGAGCTGCCGCGCAACGCGAGCGGGAAGATCCTGAAGCGGGAGCTGAGGGACCGGTTCGCGGGCTCGTAGGGGGTCGTGGACGGACCGATTTTCGCGGGCTCACCAGGGCCGCGGGCGAACCGGTTCGCCGCGGGCCCGGCGCGGTTCAGCGCGGCCGCAGATCCACGATCCGCCGGATCTTTCCCACCGACCGCTCCAGGGACTCCGGTTCGACGATCTCGACCCCGACCGAGACACCGATCCCGTCCTTCACGGCCGCGGCGATGGCGAGCGCCGCCGCGTCGCGCTGCTCGGGTGTGGCACCGGTGCGGGCCTCGGCCCGCACCGTCAGCGCGTCGAGCCGGCCCTCGCGGGTGAGACGCAGCTGGAAGTGCGGTGCCACGCCCGGCGTACGCAGCACGATCTCCTCGATCTGGGTGGGGAAGAGGTTCACACCGCGCAGGATGACCATGTCGTCGCTGCGGCCGGTGATCTTCTCGATCCGCCGGAACACACGGGCCGTGCCGGGCAGCAGCCGGGTCAGGTCCCGGGTCCGGTACCGGATCACGGGCATGGCCTCCTTGGTGAGGGAGGTGAAGACCAGCTCGCCCTCCTCACCGTCGGGCAGTACCTCGCCGGTGACCGGATCGACGACCTCGGGGTAGAAGTGGTCCTCCCACACATGGAGGCCGTCCTTGGTCTCGACGCACTCCTGCGCCACGCCCGGACCGATGACCTCGGACAGGCCGTATATGTCGACGGCGTCGATCGCGAACCGCTCCTCGATCTCGCGCCGCATCTCCTCGGTCCACGGTTCGGCGCCGAAGATCCCGACGCGCAGGGAGGTGGCGCGCGGATCGACGCCCTGGCGCTCGAACTCGTCGAGGAGGGTCAGCATGTACGACGGGGTCACCATGATGATGCCGGGCTTCAGGTCCTGGATCAGCTGCACCTGGCGTCCCGTCATACCGCCGGAGGCGGGGATCACCGTACAGCCGAGGCGTTCGGCGCCGTAGTGGGCGCCGAGGCCGCCGGTGAACAGGCCGTAGCCGTATGCCACGTGCACCGTGTCGCCGGGCCGGCCGCCCGCCGCGCGGATCGACCGGGCGACCATGTCCGACCACATGGAGAGGTCGTTGTCGGTGTAGCCGACCACCGTCGGGTGCCCGGTGGTGCCGCTGGAGGCGTGGATCCGGCGGATCCGCTCCCGGGGCACGGCGAACATCCCGTACGGGTAGTTCTCGCGCAGATCGGCCTTCACGGTGAAGGGGAACCGGGCGAGATCGGAGAGCGTTCGGCAGTCGTCCGGATGCACCCCCGCCTTGTCGAATGACTCCCGGTAGAAGGGCACGTGCGCGTACGCGTGCCGCAGGGAGGACCGAAGCCGCTCCAGCTGCAGGCTCCGCAACGATTCAGGAGCGAGCCGTTCCCCCGAGTCCAGCAGGTCCTGCGCATCCGCCATGGGGACGTCTCCCTCGCCAATCGCGTCATTCCGGACGACCGATCATTCGGTTGATCTGCTGGGGATCAGTAATCCAGTCCGTCCGGCCCGAGGCAAGGGGACGGTACGAACTTTCTGGCGCCCAGTGCCCCGTCGCCCTCTGCGAAAACCCGTTGCGGCCGGACGCCCCGGTCATGAAGATCAGGAACATGCCAAGCTTCGACGCGTACGACGGGACCCGACTCACCTACCGTCTGCGGGGGGAAGGGGAGCCGCTCGTCGTGCTGCCTGGCGGGCCCATGCGGGCCTCCGCCTATTTCGGGGATCTGGGCGGGCTCACCGCCCGGCGGCAGCTGGTACTGCTCGATCTGCGCGGTACGGGGGACTCCGCGGTGCCGGCGGATCCGGCCACATACCGGTGCGACCGGCTCGTCGACGACGTGGAGGCACTGCGTGAGCATCTCGGGCTGGAGCGCATGGATGTGCTCGCGCACTCGGCGGGCGGGAGCCTCGCCCTGCTCCATGCGGCCAGGTATCCGCAGCGTGTCTCCCGGCTGGCCCTGATCACCGCCACTCCGTGGGCCCTGGGGATGCCCGCCACCCCCGAGGACCGGCTGACGGCGGCCCGGCTGCGGAAGGGCGAGCCCTGGTTCGAGGAGGCCTTCCCGCCCTTCGAGGCCTGGCTGACGGGGAACGGCGACTTCGACCCCGCCTTCGCCCCCTTCTTCTACGGACGCTGGGACGAGGCGGCACGGGCCCATGCGGCGGCCGAGGAGGAGCAGTCCAACGACGACGCGGCCGACGTCTACCAATCCGAGGGCGCCTACGATCCGCCCACGACCAAAGCGGCGCTCGCGCGGCTGACAGCGCCCGTCCTCGTCCTCGCGGGCGAACTCGACGGCGGCCCCCGCCCCGATCTGGCCCGCCATGTCACCGAGTTCGTCCGACACGCCGAGTTCACCGTCCAACCGCACGGGGGCCACTATCCGTGGCTCGACGATCCGGAGTGGTTCACCGCACGGGTGGGCGACTTCTTCGCGGGGTGACGGTGCCGGGCGGGTCCTCTGCGGCTCGCTGGGCGACCGGCGTCGTCGTCGACCTCCCGGAGGTCGGCCTGCGGACCAGTGGCCCGCGTTGTTTCACCGCCGGGCGTCGGTCCGGCTCACGTGCGCCCTTCCGGGCTGGGCGGGCCGCTGTCGGTGCATGACGCGGACGTCGGCTTCCGTTCCGGACGGCCGACGTCCTCCAAGGCCGGGGCGATTCCCTTCGCCCCGGACGACCGCTCCAGCGTTCAGCGCCCGGCCAGCGGTGTCAGGCGCGCGGCAGCCTGTGCCCGGGCCGCCTCCAGGACCGCGAGCAGTACCGCCTTGCTGGAGCTGCGGTTGCGTACGTCGCACAGGATGACCGGGGTCGAGGGATCGAGGTCCAGCGCCGCCCGCACCTGCTCGGCCGTGCAGTCCCGCCGTCCGTCGAAGCAGTTGACCCCCACCGCGAACGGGATGTCCCGCGCCTCGAAGAAGTCGATCGAGGCGAACGAGGCGTCCAGGCGACGCGTGTCCGCGAGGACGACCGCCGCCAGGGCACCCGTGGCCAGGTCGTCCCACATGAACCAGAACCGGTCCTGACCGGGCGTACCGAACAGGTACAGCACCAGTTCCGGCGCTATGGTGATCCGGCCGAAGTCCATGGCGACCGTCGTCGACGACTTGCCCTCCACACCGGACAGGTCGTCGACCCCGAGGCTCGCCTCGGTCATGCGCTCCTCGGTCTCCAGCGGGGGCACCTCGCTCACCGAGCCGACCATGGTGGTCTTGCCCACGCCGAAGCCGCCCGCGATGAGGATCTTCAGTGCGGTCGGCATGACCGGCTCAGAGCTGACGGATACCATCCATCACCCTTTCGATGAGTTCCACACTCGGCTGCTCGTCAAGCCCGGGCGGCGACTGGACGATGATGAGCGAGGCGTTGAGCAGATCCCCGCAGAGGATCTTCACCACGCTCACCGGAAGGTCCAGATGCGCGGCGATCTCGGCCACCGCCACCGCGCGATCCCTGCACAGTTCGAGGATCTGGGCCGACTCCGGCTCCAGATGCTCATGATCGAACTCGTACTCGGATCGCGAGACGACCAGCGTGATCAGTGTGAAGGTGTGCTGACTGTGGCGGGTGCGCCCGCCCGTGATGGCGTACGGCCGTAAGTGACGCCCGGCCTCCGCACCGTCAAGCCATCGCGGATCACGCATCCTGAATATGACCGCCGGACGGGGTCTGGACGCGTGGTGCGGCGCTCATGTACTGGCCGACCTGCTTGACGAGGGTGCCCATCTCGAAGGCCATCATGCCGACATCCACTTCCTCCGTGGCGATCGCGGCCAGCCGGGCGCCTCGGCCCGCGGCCGTCACGAACAGGAACGCTCTTTCCATCTGAATGACCGTCTGCTGGACCTCGCCGCCGTGGAAATGGCGGGCGGCTCCCCGGGCCAGGCTGTGCATGCCCGATCCCACCGCGGACAGGTGCTCGGCGTCGTCCCGGCGCAGGTCCTTCGACTTGCCGATGAGGAGGCCGTCTCCGGACAGCACGATGGCACAGCGGATCTCGGGGATCCGGTCCACCAGGCCGTCGAGGAGCCAGTCCAGCTGCGGACCGGGTTGTACCTGCTCAGTCATTGTGTAACGTTCCCTCACAGTTGATTGGCACCGGGGTCCCCCGAATCCGTCGGCCGGCCCTCCGTGCCGGCCGGCCCGTCCGTCTCGGACATCCGGGCCCGCTTCAGCCCCTGCTGAATGGCGATCATCGCGCGCGCCGACGCGTCCGGGGAGATGACGCCGTTGTCCTCCTCGCCGCCGGGCCGGCCTTGCGTCTGTGCTGCCTCCCTGCGCAACTGCTGCGCGAGGCTGGCTCCCCGTTTCCGTTGCGGCAGGACCCGGGGAGTCGTCAGCGGACGCGCCGCATCGGGGGCGGGAGCCTGCCCTGCGGGCGCGCGGCCGGTAGGCGGCCCGGCCTGCGGCGCCGCCTGCCCAGCCCGCCGGCCGGGGTATTCGGATTGCCCGCCCGGAGCCGATGCCTGCGGTCCTGGGTAGCCCGACCGGGGCCCCGGACCCGATGCCTGCGGCCCCGGGTATCCGGGCTGCCCGCCGGGAGCAGGCACTTCCGGTCCGGGGTATCCGGACTGTCCGCCCGGAGCCGACGCCTGGGGGCCGGCGTGTGCCTGCGGCACCGGAGCCTGCTGGGCCGCAGCCCACGGGTCCGGCCCGGCAGGCGGCATCGGGGGGCCCGCAGGTGGCACGGGGTGGTCCGACACGGGCGGCAACAGACCTGCACCTCCGTACTCGGGGAAGCCACTGTGGTCCGGGACACGGGTGTGCGTGAGTATGTCGGCACCGATGCCGATCGGGGCTGCCGCTCCCACGGCCGCTCCCACGGCCACGCCCGCGAGTACCCTCTCCTCCGTGCCCAGGGCGGCCTGCCCGGGCTCGGACTCCAGCACGTGGTTGGCCGCCGCGGCCGCCGACTTGAGCTGGTCGAGGACCGGCGACTGGTGTTCCTCCAGCAGATCGGAGGGCACCAGAACGACGACGAGCGTGCCGCCGTAGACCGACTCGCGCAGCTCCACCTTGATCTTGTGCCGCTCGGCGAGCCGGGCCACCACGAAGTGCCCGAGGCGCGGGTCCTCGCCCAGGGACGTCATGTCCAGCTTGGGCGGATGCGCGAGCAGTTCGTTGGCGTACGCCATCTTGTCGGGCGGAACGCCGAGGCCGTGGTCCTCGACATGGATGGCCAGGCCCTTGGCCACCTTGGTCGCGCTCACGTACACCTGGGTGTCCGGGGGCGAGAAGCTCGTGCCGTTCTCGATCAGCTCGGCGAGCAGATGCGTGACGTCCGCGACGGCCCGGCCCGCAAGGGCGAGGCGCCGGTCCGCGGGCAGGTTCTTGACCTTGACACGCGTGTACTGCTCGGTCTCCGCGACCGCGCTGCGCATCACATCGGTGATGGAGACGGGCGCGGTCAGCCGGCGGCTGGGCGGGGAACCGCTGAGGATCACCAGGTTCTCCGCGTGGCGCCGCACACGGGTGGCGAGGTGGTCGACCTTGAAGATGTCCTTCAGCAGGTCGGAGTCCTCGTGCTTGCGCTCCAGGTCGTCCAGGAGCGAGATGAGACGGTGGATCAGGATCTGGGTGCGGCGGATGAGCTGGGCGAATACCTTCTCGGTGCCCTCACGGCCCAGGGACTGGCGCATCGCGGTGTCCGCCGCGACCCGGCCCAGCTGGTCGATGGCCCCGGCCAGCCGCTCCAGTTCGTCCGTGGCGTGGTGGCCCTGCGGAGCGAGTACGGCCGGGTCGACCCGCTCGCCCCGTTCGATTCGGGCGAGCAGCTGGGGCAGCGTGCGCGTCAGGTCCTCGGTCCGCGACTGCAGCTCGGAGAGCCGGGTGAGCGTCGAGCGGCGGGCGCGCAGCGCCAGCACCGCGCCGCCGGCCAGCGCGGCCAGGGTGGCAGCGGTACCCAGCAGTATGCCGAGCAGCAGGTCGTTGGCCCGGCCCGACGCGTCGTCCGCCAGGTCCTGCAGGGAGTCCGCACCCAGTGGCTGCAGATCGCCGAGGACACTGCCGGCGGCGTCCGGCCAGGGCGAGGCCGTCCTGGGCAGTGTCGTGCCCTGGGCTCCGGTCACCGCGTCGCCGATGGACCCCAGCGTCGTCCACTGCGCGCCGTCGGTGATCCGCGCGTACGCGGCGGCCGCACCGGCGGGCAGGTCATCGGTGGTCAGACCCGCGCGGAACTCACGCTGGAGAGCCAGGTACTCGGCGAACTGGGCACGGGTCGCCTCGGAGATACGGCCGGAGGGCAGCGCGCCGGACAGCAGTGCGTCCTGGCGCGAGAGCATTTCCGTGATCTGCACCAGGGAGGCCGTGGCGGTACCGCCATGCGCGAGGGAACCGTTGTCGCTCCGGACGGCCGCGGTCACCAGCCGGACGCCCTGGGAGATGGTGTCGGTGAAGTACTGGAAGGTGTCGGTGGCGGACAGGGTGCGTCCGTCGATCGCGTCGCGGCGGTCGGAGAGGGAGGCCAGCGCGTCGTCGAGCGACTTCGCCCGGCGCTGCAGGGTCGCGGTGTCCCGCCCCGGGGATCCGCGGTAGGCGGTGATTGCGGTGTCGGTCTTCTTGCGGGCGGAGTCGAGGTCGGTACGCGTGGTGCCGGTGCGGTTCGCCTGCCAGACGGCGGTGAGGCGGCGCTCGTTCTGCAGGGCGGACAGCACCGCCTGCGCCGGCCGGGCGACGGACGAGTCATGGTCCGCGTCGGCCTGCAACTGGATGTGCTCGTCCACGAGACCGGCCGCCGTGTATCCCCACAGTCCGGTGAGGCAGACTGCGGGCACGACGAAGGGCAGGACGAACGAGAATCGGAGAGATCTGCGCGGGGCGGACCGATGACGTGTCCGCCGGTCGCGGTTGCCTGGCATCTGATTCCTCGTACGGCAGCGAAACACTGATTCGGTGGGGACGGTTCGAAATACCGGATTGTTTCCGGCGAGCCGACTTGACTCACCGCCATCGCAGTCGGCGATCAGGCTGAACCGTATCAGGATCATGGCGCAGCGTCAGCATCCGCCGATGGCAACTGCCAGCTGACTCCAAGGAGTTGGTTGGCAGTCGCCTGGATGAATTGCCGCCGTTACCCGAGTAAGTGCGCAGCGGCTCAGAGCAGAGCGAGAAGTTTGGGCGTATAAAGGGCCCCCGCCGTCTCGATTCCGGCCACCATGTCGAAGTAGATCGCGGTGAGTTCGGCGTCGGTCTGCACGGCCCGCAGCAGCGAGAGCCGCTGTTCGTGCGTCGTGAGCTGAGCCACTCCCAGCGTGGATTCATAACCGGGAGTGAGAGAAGCGTCACGTTCCTTGGCGAACTCCACAAGAGCCGCGTCGAGTTCGGCCGGATCGCCGCCGAGCCGGCCGTCCAGACGGCGTACGAGCGCGTCGACCTGGAGAAAAGTGTCACTGATCCCGCGCGCGGTGATGGAGTCCTTGTGGTGCCCCGCGTCGCCCACCAGGACCCAGCCGGGCCCGGCCGCCTGCCGGAAGAAGTTCCGCTGGTCGCCGGTGCCGCGCAGCCGTTCGACGGGTTCCTTTCCTTCGAGCTGTTCGTACAGGTCGGGCGCGGTGGTGCGGATCTGTTCCCGGTAGGCGTGGTGCGCGTCGGCGCGGACCTCCTCGAACCGGGACTGAGGGAAGTAGGCGAGGACGAGCGTCGCATCCTCGTGCGTGGCCACCGCCGCCACCCAGCTCCCCGGCCGCTCGTACAGCTCCAGCGTGGCCGGGACGTCCTGCCAGTACGTGTAGTAGGCGCACGTCAGCCGGGGATCCTCCACCGTGTACGGCGCCTGCACCAGCCGGGCGACGGTCGAGCGCATTCCGTCCGCGCCGATCACCAGATGTGCACGTTCGGTGAAGGATTGGCCGCCGTGACTGCCCTCCACGCCGACGACGCGCCCGCTGTCGTTGCGCAGCAGTCCGGTCACCCGGCAACGGTCGCGCACCTCGACGCCCGCCGCGACCGCCTCCCGAACCAGGATGGCGTCCAGGATGTGGCGGCGCGGGGCGAACCCGGCCCGCTGCCCTTCCACCCCCCGGGCGCACCCTTCGAGGCGGATGTCGGCGACCTCGTAGACCGCGTGGTCCAGGGGCGGGCACCCCGAGGCACGCACCGCGTCCAGCAGTCCCCAGCGTGCGAGCGCGGCCACGCCGGGCTGGTGGATGAGATGGGTGGAGAGCGTGTCCGTGCCGGAGGGTGCCTTGTCGAGCAGGAGTACCCGGTACCCGGCGCGGGCGAGCAGCATGGCGGTGGGCGCACCAGCGCAGCGGGCGCCTACCACGATGGCGTCGAACATGTGGGTTGCCTCACAACGGACGTCGGGAAGTTGGGTGTTGTGGTGCTGTGACCCGGACGCGCGTGGTTCAGCGGGAGCGTCCGAGTTCGCCGAGCAGGGCCCGCCGGTCGATCTTCCCATTGGCGTTCAGTGGCAGTTGATCGAGGACGGTGATCCGGCGGGGCAGCATGTAGGGCGGCAGCCGGTCGCCCAGCGCCGCGTACAGCCCGTCGGAGGTGCAGCCGGTGCCGCCGACCGCGGCCTCCAGCTCCGGTTCGCCGTCGGGAGCGGGCACCGCGAGGACGATCGCGTCCCGCACGCCCGGCTGCTGCCGCAACATGGCCTCGATCTCCCCGAGTTCGATCCGGTGCCCGCGGATCTTCACCTGGTGGTCGGTCCGCCCGAGGTGCACGAGGTGCCCGTCGCGCATGGCGACCCGGTCGCCGGTGCGGTACCAGTGCTGGTCGGTGGGCGGCTCGTCGTCGCCCGGCCGGCCGTCGGGGGCCAGGAAGCGCCCCACGTTGTTCGCCGGGTCGAGGTAGCCCGGGAACCGCAGCGGCCCGCGGACGTACAGTTCGCCGCTGTCGGCGGGGCTGCCGTCCTCGTCGAGCAGCAGCAGGTCGAGGAGCGGGTAACCGGTGCCGATGGGGGCGGTCCCGTTCGGGGTGCCGGGCCACTCGGCCGGGTCGTCGGGAAACCGGTACGCCGTGCAGGAGATGGTGAGTTCGGTCGGGCCGTAGAGCACCTCCAGACGGCTTCCGGGCGCGGCGGCCCGCCACTCCCGGGCCGCGTCCAGGGTGAGCGGTTCGCCGCCGAAGATGCTCCATCGCAGCGTGGGCATGCTGCCCGGTTTCAGGGTGCCGAGGCGGGAGGCGAAGGAGATCAGCGACGGCACCGAGAACCAGTGGGTGAGCCGCAGGTTGTTGATCGTCTTCACCGGGGACAGAAGCTGGCTGCGCTGGGGCACCACGAGGGTGCCGCCGCCCGCCCAGGCGACGAAGAGGTCGTGCACGGAGCCGTCGAAGGTCAGCTCGAAGGACTGCGACAGCCGGCTGCCCGGCGCGATGTCGTACCGCGGGGCGACCTGTTCGAGATAGGCGCAGATGTTGCGGTGCAGGATCGGTACGCCCTTGGGCGCGCCGGTCGACCCGGACGTGAAGATGATGTACGCGGTGTCGTCCGGACCGGTCCGAGGACCGGGGAGTTCCGGCGCGGGTCCGTCCGCGAGGGCGGCCAGTTCCTCGGGGCCCGCCGTGAGGACCGGCACCCCGGGGTCGGTGTCCGCCGCGGAGGCATCGGCCAGTACGACCTCCACCTCGGCGGCCTTCATGATGTCGGCCGTACGCGCCCGCGGATGCTCGGGGTTGAGGGGTACCACGGCCGCGCCGGCCCGCAGGACGGCGAGATAGCCGGCGTACGCGGTCACCGAGCGGCCCACCAGGAGGCCCACCCGGCGCGGCGGGGTGCCGCCGGCTGCCGCGACCAGACGGGCGGCGAGCCGCTCCGCCAGATCACGCAGCCGGGCGTAGGTGAGCCGGTCCTCGCCCACCTCCAGCGCGACGGCGTCGTCACCGTAAGCGTCGGCGGAACGGACGAACCAGGCGTACGCGGTCTGCGGTGCGCTCATCGGGCGGCCGCCTCCAGGGCGCGCGTCCACTGGCGCAGCTCGCCCACGGTGCGCAGCCTGCCGAATTCCTCCGGGTCGATCTCCTGGCTGGACCTTTTGGTCAGTTCGACCACGATCCGCAGCTTCGCCAGCGAGTCGATGCCGATGTCGGTGAGCGTGGAGGCGTCGTCGAAGCCGGTGCGGGCGTGCTCGCGCAGAACCCAGGTCGCCAGGTCGCTGCCGTCGCCGTGCTGCTCACCGGGCCAGTACCGCTTGGTCTGCCAGGGGTAGGTGGGCAGTGGCACGTAGCGGCCGGGGCCCCCGAACACCTTCTCCCAGTCCACGTCCTCGCCCCGGCGGTAGCGGTCGGCGACGGCCGACAGCGGTCTGCCGCCGAGACCCGGCGACCCGGTGAGCGCCGCGACCAGCTCCTCGTGGCTCGACCCGACGGCGGCGAGCCGGTGCGCGTGGTGCTGGCGGCGGCTGGCCGCGCTGAAGCAGATGTCCCGCACGGAGTACGCGCTTCCCGCGCCGCCGGGGGAGAGATGGTCGGCGTACGACCGGGCGAGCGCCTCCAGGGCGGCGGGGCTGCGCGCGGAGAGCATCAGCAGGTACGGCGTGCCGTCCGCGGCCGGTGCGACGGCTGTCTCGACGGGGTCGGGACGGCGGATCACCACGTGCGCGTTGAGCGCCGAGGAGCCCTGCCCGGAGATCCCGGCGACGGCCGGTCGGCCCGTGTCCGGCAGGTCGACGAGCGTGCCCGGTACCGCCAACGGCAGTTCCTCCCAGGGCACATCGGGGTTCGGCGTGGACAGATGCAGGCTCGCGGGGACCTGGCCGTGTTCCAGGCAGAGCACGGCCTTGATCAGCCCGGCCATGCCGCCCGCGGCCTCCGCGTGCCCGATGTTCGTCTTGACCGAGCCCACGAGCAGCGGCCGGTCCGCCGGGCGCCCTTCGCCCAGGACCCGGCCCAGCGCGCTCAGTTCCAGCGGGTCGAGCGCGGGAGATCCGGAGCCGTGCGCCTCGACGTAGTCGACGTCCGCGGGATCGATCCCGGCGTCCTCGTACGCCCAGCGCAGCACCTCGATCTGGCCCTCCAGGGAGGGGTTGAGCACCGAGTCGCTGGTGCGGCCGTCGTTGCCGACGGCGCTGCCCTGGATGACGGCCCGGATGCGGTCGCCGTCGGCCAGCGCGTCGGCCAGGCGCTTGAGGACGACGACCGCCACGGCGTCGCTGGGGGCGTGGCCGTCCGCACTGGCGTCACCGAACTTGCTGCGCCCGTCTGCGGCCATGCCGCCCGCCTGGCTCATCACCAGGCCCTCGTCGGGGCGCAGCTTGATGTTCACACCCGCGGCCAGCGCCAGGGGACTCTCGCGGGCGCGCAGGCTCTGTACGGCCTGATGGACGGCGACGAGCGAGGACGAGCACGCCGTGTCCACGACAATGCTGGGCCCGCGGAAGTCGAAGGTGTGGGATATGCGTGCGGGCAGCAGCGAGCGGAAGTTGTTCAGCTGCGAGGCGGTGGCACCGTCCGGACCCCGGCGCAGGGCCAGCTCCAGGTAGTCCGCGCGGGCGTTGCCCACGAAGACGCCGGTCCGGCTGCCGGCCAGCAGGTCGGGCCGTTGCCCCGCGTCCTCCAGTGCCTCCCAGGCCGTCATCAGCAACAGCCGCTGCTGCGGGTCGAGGTCGAGAGCCTCGGTGGCCGACATCCCGAAGAACTCAGCGTCGAAATCGGCGACTTCGTCCACATAGCCCGCGCGACGGCTGGCGATGCGGCCAGGGACGGGGACGGGGGAGTGGAGGGCGTCCACGTCGTAACGTTCAGGAGGAGTCTCGGTGGTGGCGTCGACACCGCTCCTGAGGAGGGCCCACAGCTCGTCGGTGCCGGACGCGCCGGGGAGCCGGCAGGCCATGCCGATCACCGCCACCGACCGGGCGTCCACGTCCGACCTGTTCATGACGTTTCTCCTTCGATGCTTCGCCACTGTCCTGAGGAGATGGCGCAGTTGACCTTGCCGCACGACCTTGTGAGTGCTGACGCGGCATCACGGCATTGCTGAGGGCGGCGCCGCGAACGCGGCATGGCGTCCGTCGCGCCGCCGTACCGCCAGGCCCCCGGTTCCGGGCGGAAGAGGACGGTTCGTTTTCGGCCCGGTACTTGATCGTCCGGGCTCATCCGTCAGGCAGGCGAGTCTCCCGAGCAGGTCGGCGGGCCCTCGCCCGCACAGGGACACCGGACCGTCAGGAGCGGTGTGGATCTTGGCGTGAACTCACGCACGGCGTCTTGGCCGAAACGGCCCTGCCGCTCCCGCTCACGACGGGCGCTTCGCAGCTCGAACCGCACTTGCCCCACCCCGCTGTGCCCTCTCTCGCAGGTGCATCGCACAAACTCATTACACACGGGCCGCATCAGCCGTACACGCCCCGCCCCGCCCCATCCACCAGGCATTCGAACCAAAGTTCGATCACCCGATGGTGCGTCGGGTCGAACATGCCAGCGGCGAAAACCAGCCCGCCGCACGATTGTCGTACGCAAAATCGTTTCCGCTCGATTGCCGCTCAAGGATTGGCGGGAAGTGATCGCCGGAGGTTGAAACCTGGAAATATTTGGACAGAATCCGAGATTGGGCATCCGTGGGGGACTGGCGGGACGGAGGGGGCGCGAGGGGGTCGTGAGTCAAGTCGCCTCGCGCTGAGGGGCGTTGGACGTGAGAGAAGTGATACGGAAATTACCGGGAGGGGCGATCCGCGGAAGCTGGGATTCTGATTTCATCTGATCCTATGGATCCCCTCTCATCTGACCAGGCCCGGCTCGCGGGCGAGCAGCGAAGGCTGCGACTGCAGGTTCTCGGCCTCAACACCGTCGACGCGGAGGCCACGTTCGACCGTGTCGCACGCCTGGCGGCCAGCTTCACCCAGTCACCGTTGGCCATGGTCAACTTCATCAACGACGAGCGGCAGATGTTCCGCGGCATGTATGTGCCCACCGCCTCGCCCGACGACAAGGTGAACCCGGACGGCGGCGGGATCGCCTTCGACCTGAGCAACCTCTCCCGTGAGGCGCCAGGCGACTACGGCTTCTGCCCCCATGTCGTGGCCCAGGGGTCCCAACTGGCCCTGGACGACGTCTTCGACTACCCGCGCTTCAAGGGCAACCCCCTCGTCAACGACCTGGGCGTGCGCTCCTACCTGGGCACGCCGCTGCGCGACAACACAGGCATGATCCTGGGTACCGTGTGCGTCGCCGACTTCAAGCCCCGTTCCTGGGACCGCGGCCTGCGGGAGGGCATGCAGGAGCTCAGCCAGACCCTGCTGTCCGACTTCAAGCTGCGCGACAGCCTGCTGGCTCAGCAGCAGGAACTGTTCGCCGTCTTCGACGGCGCGCCGTTCCCCATCATGCTCACCGAGGGCCCCAACCACCTGCTGCGCTACGCCAACGGCAAGCAGGGCGCGGCCTTCGGAATGGTTCCGCAGTTCAGCCCCGGCCGCCTCGTGCTGCCGGGACTGGAGTCCATAGGCGTCTTCAACGCGATGGACGACGCCTTCCACACCGGGCAGCCCGTCACGCTGTCCCGGGCGTCGATCACCACATACGACTACCCGTCACCGCAGGATTTCAACTTCCTGTGCACTCCGGTGCGTACGTCCCCCGGGGCGCCGATCAGCGGTGTCCTCACCGTGGCGATGAACACCACCGGGCAGGCCTACCCGGGCTCGGAGCAGCAGGCCTTCGCGGCCAACGTGCAGGAGCGGTTCGAGCGGCTGGGCGTGGGCGGCCTGCCGGGCGGGATGCCGGGCCAGCGGGTGGAGAGCGGCGGATACCGCAACTGACCGTCCGTGTGCCCGCCGCAAGGGGCTCGGGTTCCTGAACTGCCCGAGCCCTGACCGCCGTCGACGCTCGTCCTGTCCATGGCCGCCTGCATCGGCCGGCCGTGACGGGGCCCTCAGCGGTCCGCCGCCACCGCCACCTGCTTGGCCCAGCGGTAGTCCGCCTTGCCGCTGGGCGAGCGCTGGATGGTGTCCGTGATCACCAGCTGGCGCGGAACCTTGTAGCCCGCCAGGCGGGCCCGGCAGTGGGTCTGGATGTCCTCCAGGGACGGCCGGGCCGCGCCCACGCGCAGCTGCACCACCGCCGCCACATGGTTGCCCCACATGGCGTCCGGCACCCCGGCGACCAGCGCGTCGTACACGTCGGGATGCGACTTGAGGGCCTGCTCGACCTCCTCCGGGTACACTTTCTCGCCGCCCGTGTTGATGCACTGCGAGCCGCGGCCGAGGACCGTGACGACGCCCTCCTCGTCGACGGTCGCCATGTCGCCGAGCAGCACCCACCGCTCGCCGTCCCGCTGGAAGAACGTCTCGGCGGTTTTCCCCGGGTCGTTGTAGTAGCCGAGGGGCACATGCCCGCGCTGAGCGATGCGGCCCGGCTCACCGACCGCGACCGGCTCATGGGTAGCCGGATCCACCACCTGCGTACGTGAGTTGACGCGGATGCGGAAACCGTTGTCCGGGCCCGAGTCGGGCGTGGCGGTGCCGTTGAAGCCCGACTCCGACGAGCCGAAGTTGTTCAGCAGCATCGCGTTCGGGAGGAGCGCCCGGAACTGTGCGCGCACGGTCTCCGACATGATCGCCCCGGACGACGACACGCTGAAGAGGGATGAGCAGTCGGTCCCCTTCATCGGCCCGTCGAGGGCGTCGATCAACGGCCGGAGCATCGCGTCGCCCACCAGCGACATGCTGGTGACCTTCTCCTTCTCGACGGTCCGCAGGACCTCCTCCGGCACGAACTTGCGGTGGATCACGATCCGCTGCCCGAAGTTGAAGCCGATGAACGCCGTGAGCGTCGAGGTGCCGTGCATCAACGGGGGAGTCGGGAAGAAGGTGATGCCCTCACCGCCGGCCGACACCCGCTCGGCCAGTTCCTCCGGTTTCTTGACCGGCTCCCCGGTCGGGGCGCCGCCGCCCAGCCCTGAGAAGAACAGGTCCTCCTGGCGCCACATCACCCCCTTGGGCATGCCGGTCGTGCCACCGGTGTAGATGATGAACTGGTCGTCCGCCGAGCGGGCCGGGAAGCCGCGCCCAGGGGATGCGGCAGCCTCGGCGTCGGCGAAGTCCACGGCGGGCAATGCGACGGCGTCCGGTGCCGGGGTCCCGACCCGCACCATGTGCCGCAGCTTCTCCGCCCGCGGCAGCGCCGCCGCGACCCGGTCCGAGAACTCCGCATCGAAGACCAGCGCCACCAGATCCGCGTCCCGGTAGAGGTACACCAACTCCTCTTCGACGTAGCGGTAGTTGACGTTGACCGGGACGATCCGCGCCTTGAGGCAGGCCAGCACCGTCTGCAGATACTCCACCCCGTTGTACAGGTGCAGCCCGAGGTGCTCTCCGGGCCGTATGCCGGAGTCGAGCAGATGGTGACCGATGCGGTTGGCCGCCGCGTCGAGCTCCGCGTAGGTCAGGCGGCGCTCCGCACCCGTGCCGGGGTGGTCGAGGTACACGAGCGCCTCGCGGCCCGGAACCACGTCGACGACCGACTCGAACAGATCGGCAAGGTTGTACTCCACCGCTCCTCCTGACCCCGGCAACGCTCGGCGACGCAAGGCGCATCCGTCGGTTCGCCGGTCATCAGAGCAAAGGCCGAAGCAACTGTGAAGGGTCCTCGCAGAAGAAATCTGACTGTCTGTCAGAAAACTCTTGTCCTGGCTGCGCGCCTCCTGCAACCTGTTCTCGTTCTGGAGACGGGAGGAAGCGATGGGTGGGACGGAACACCTCACCGTGCAGCGTGAAGGCGCCACACTGGTACTCACGCTCAACAGGCCCGAGGCCAGGAACGCGCTCTCGTTGCCGATGCTGGTCGGGCTGTACGACGGCTGGATCGAGGCCGACGAGGACCACGCGGTCCGCTCGATCGTGCTCACCGGCGCCGACGGCTCCTTCTGCGCCGGGATGGACCTCAAGTCCCTGGCCGGCAAGGGGATGGAGGTCCAGGAGTACCGCGACCGGCTGAAGGCCGACCCCGATCTGCACTGGAAGGCGATGCTGCGCCACCACCGCCCCCGCAAACCGGTGATCGCCGCCGTCGAGGGCCCCTGCGTGGCGGGCGGCACCGAGATCCTCCAGGGCACCGACATCCGGGTGGCGGGCGAGTCCGCGACCTTCGGCCTCTTCGAGGTCCGGCGCGGACTGTTCCCGATCGGCGGCTCGACGGTCCGCCTCCAGCGGCAGATCCCGCGGACGCACGCCCTGGAGATGCTCCTCACCGGACGCCCCTACTCGGCGCGCGAGGCCGCCGGCATCGGACTCGTCGGGCATGTCGTGCCCGACGGCAGCGCGCTCACCAAAGCCCTGGAGATCGCCGAACAGATCAACGCATGCGGGCCGCTCGCCGTCGAAGCCGTCAAGGCGTCGGTGTACGAGACGGCCGAAATGACGGAGACCGACGGGCTCGCGGCCGAACTCAAGCGGGGCTGGCCGGTCTTCGACACCGCGGACGCCAAGGAAGGCGCCCGCGCCTTCGTGGAGAAACGCCCGCCCGTCTACAAACGAGCGTGACCCTCGGCAGACAGAAGGAGAGATCCGGGATGCCCGAAGTCCTCAAAGCCCCCCTCGTCGTCGAGTTCCCCTTCACCCGCTCCCTCGGCCCCGTGCAGGGTGCCTTCCTCACCGGCCTGCGCGAATGTGTCGTCCTCGGGGTGAAGACCGGTGACGGCCGCACGCTCGTCCCGCCCGTCGAGTACGACCCCGTCACCGCCGAGGAGATCCGCGACCTCGTCGAGGTCGCCCCGACCGGCACCGTCACCACCTGGGCCTGGAACCATGAACCCCGCCGCGGCCAGCCCCTTTCCACCCCCTTCGCCTGGGTCCTGGTCCGGCTCGACGGCGCCGACACCGCCCTCCTGCACGCCCTGGACGCCCCCGGCCCCGACGCCGTCCGCACCGGCATGCGCGTGCATATCCGCTGGGCCGCGGAACGCACGGGTGCCATCACGGACATCGCCTGCTTCGAGGCGTACGACGGTGGGGAGGCCGAAACAACCGGCCGCGGCGGCGAGTTCGAGAACCCGGTCACCGGCATCGTAGCCTCCGCCCGCCTCGACTACACCTACTCGCCCGGCCGCGCCCAGTCCGCCTACATCAACGCCCTGTCCGGGCGGCGGACCTTCGGAGAGCGGTGCCCCTCCTGCCGCAAGGTGTACGTACCGCCGAGGGGCGCATGTCCCACCTGTGGAGTCGCCACACGCGAACAGGTCGAAGTGGGTCCGCGGGGCACAGTCACCACGTTCTGCATCGTCAACATCAAGGCGAAGAACCTCGACATCGAGGTGCCGTACGTGTACGCGCACATCGCCCTCGACGGCGCCGACCTTGCGCTGCACGCCCGTATCGGAGGCATTCCCTACGACCAGGTGCGGATGGGCCTGCGGGTCGGGCCGGTGTGGACCGAAGGGGCCCGCTTTCCCGACCACTACCGGCCCACCGGCGAACCCGACGCGGACTACGACACCTACAAGGAGCTGCTGTGACGCGCGAAGAAGCCCCCGGGCCCCGTGACATCGCCGTCGTCGCCTTCGCCCAGACCGACCACCGGCGCACCAGCGAGGAGCTCTCCGAGGTGGAGATGCTCATGCCGGTGCTGCACGACGTACTGGAACAGACCGGGCTCAGGACCGCCGACATCGGCTTCACCTGCTCCGGCTCCAGCGACTACCTTGCCGGCCGCGCCTTCTCCTTCACACTCGCACTCGACGGGGTGGGCGCCTGGCCGCCGATCTCCGAGTCGCACGTCGAGATGGACGGCGCGTGGGCGCTGTACGAGGCCTGGACGAAGCTGCTCACGGGTGACGCCGACACCGCGCTGGTCTACGCGTACGGAAAGTCGTCACCCGGATCCCTACGGGACGTCCTGACCCGGCAGCTGGACCCCTATTACGTGGCCCCGCTGTGGCCGGACTCGGTGGCGCTCGCCGCCCTGCAGGCACAGGCGCTCATCGACGCGGGCGAGACCGACGAGGGAGCGCTCGCCGGGGTCGCCGCGCGCAGCCGCGAGGCCGCGAGCGCGAACTCCCATGCGCAGCTGCGGGGTTCGGTACCGCAGGGGGAATACGTCGTACGGCCGCTGCGCACCGGAGACTGCCCGCCCATCGGTGACGGGGCCGCCGCCGTGATCCTCGCGGCGGGCGAGCGGGCCCGTGAACTGTGCGCACGGCCCGCGTGGATCCGGGGCATCGACCATCGCATCGAGGCGCACGGGCTCGGGGTGCGTGACCTTGCCGACTCGCCGTCCACGCGGCTCGCCGCCGAGCGGGCGGGGGCCTTCGAACGGCCCGTGGACACCGCAGAGTTGCACGCGCCGTTCACCGCGCAGGAGGTGATCCTGCGCAAGGCGCTGCGGCTGGACGACAGCGTCACGGTCAACCCCTCGGGGGGCGCCCTCGCTGCCAACCCGGTGATGGCCGCCGGGCTGATCCGCATCGGCGAGGCCGCCGCCCGCATCCACCGGGGCGCCTCCGACCGGGCGCTCGCCCACGCCACGTCCGGCCCGTGTCTGCAACAGAACCTGGTCGCCGTACTCGAAGGAGACCCGCGATGAGCAAGGAGCCCGTGGCCGTCACCGGCATCGGCCAGACCAAGCACGTCGCGGCGCGCCGGGACGTGTCGATTGCGGGCCTCGTCCGGGAAGCCGCCCGACGCGCCCTCGAAGACGCCGAGTTGACGTGGGCCGACATCGACGCCGTGGTCATCGGCAAGGCACCCGACTTCTTCGAGGGCGTCATGATGCCGGAGCTGTACCTCGCCGACGCGCTCGGCGCGGTCGGCAAACCCATGCTCCGGGTGCACACCGCCGGATCGGTCGGCGGCTCCACCGCGCTCGTCGCGGCCAACCTGGTCGCGGCCCGCGTCCACCGCACCGTGCTGACCCTGGCGTACGAGAAGCAGTCCGAGTCCAACGCCATGTGGGGACTGTCGCTGCCGATCCCCTTCCAGCAGCCGCTGCTGGCCGGGGCGGGCGGTTTCTTCGCGCCGCATGTGCGGGCGTACATGCGACGCAGCGGTGCGCCCGACACGGTCGGCTCCCTGGTCGCGTACAAGGACCGGCGCAACGCGCTGAAGAACCCGTACGCGCACCTCCACGAGCACGACATCACGCTGGAGAAGGTGCAGTCCTCGCCCATGCTGTGGGACCCCATCCGCTACTCGGAGACCTGCCCCTCCTCCGACGGCGCGTGCGCCATGGTGCTCACCGACCGTGCGGGGGCGGCCCGTTCGCCCCGGCCGCCCGCGTGGATGCTCGGCGGCGCCATGCGCAGCGAGCCGACTCTCTTCGCGGGCAAGGACTTCGTGTCCCCGCAGGCCGGCAAGGACTGCGCCGCCGACGTCTACCGGCAGTCGGGGATCGCCGACCCGCGCCGGGACATCGACGCGGTGGAGATGTATGTGCCGTTCTCCTGGTACGAGCCCATGTGGCTGGAGAACCTCGGCTTCGCGGAGGAGGGCGAGGGCTGGAAACTCATCGAGTCCGGCGTGACCGAACTCGACGGGGACCTTCCCGTCAACATGTCGGGCGGCGTTCTCTCCACGAATCCCATCGGTGCCTCCGGCATGATCCGCTTCGCCGAAGCGGCACTTCAGGTGCGCGGACAGGCCGGAGAACACCAGGTGGACGGGGCTCGCCGGGTGCTGGGCCACGCCTACGGCGGCGGGTCGCAGTTCTTCTCCATGTGGTTGGTCGGCGACCGTCCACCGGGCTCCTGACGGCATCCCCCTCACGTGACCTGTTGGCAGTGGGGTGCGATCGCTAGGCTTGCCGCGGACGACGAACCGGGAGGAGCACGGACGTGGCCGAGAGCACCATCCAGCAGCAGCCGCTCGCGGGCTGGGACAAGCCGGAGCTGGACCTCAGCAGCGCCGACTGGCGCTCCAGTAGCCGAGGGCTCGGAGATGTCCAGATCGCCTTTGTCGAAGGCTTCATCGCGATGCGCAACTCAGGCCGCCCCGAAAGCCCTTCCCTGATCTTCACCCCCGCCGAGTGGGGCGCGTTCGTGTCGGGGGCCAGGGAAGGGGAGTTCGACCTGACGTGATCCCTCACTCACCGGGGTGAGGTCTCGCCCGTTCCGGAAATTCCGGACACGCGGTCGTTGAATCCGTCCCGGGGCCGCCCCCTGCGTCAGGCTGGCCCCGGGAGGGATCACAGCTGTGTGCCGGAGGCGAGGATTCCATGAGCACCCTGTCGGTCATCGCGGCCGTCGACGGATCCGACGACAGTCTGCGCGCCCTGGAGTGGGCACTGACCGCCGCGCGGCTGCGCGGGGTACCGCTCCGGGTGGTCCATGTGCGCCAGTACGCGCCCTGGGGGCGGCCCGACGTCCTGGTCGCCGCACCCCCGGCCGCGGACGAGGACCCGGTGCTCGACCAGGTCCGGGCTCATCTGGAGGACCGCGCCGGCCTTCCGGCCGTCGAGTACGCGGCCCTGGACGGCGCCCCGGCCGCCGTGCTGCCCGAACTGGGTGCCAACGCGCAACTGATGGTGCTCGGCTCACGGGGGCGCGGCGGCCTCGCCGGACTGCTGCTCGGCTCGAACAGTCTGGCGGCCGCACGTGACGCCCCATGTCCGGTGGTCGTGGTGCCGCGCCCGGGACGCGAGGTGCACGAGGGCCCGCCCGTCACGCCCGGGCCACGCGTCGTCGTCGGCCTGCACGTCGAGGGCCCCGCCGAGGCCGCCCTCGCCTTCGCCTTTGCGGAGGCGGACCGCCGCCGAGCCCGGCTGCACGTGATCGCGGCCTACCCCTGGCCTCCGGTCCAGATCTGGCCTGCGCCCGGCGAACTCGTACCCCCGGTCCTCGACGAGGACACCGTCGAGGACGAGATCCGCACCCTGGCCGCCGGTCTGCTCGCCGTCCATCGCGAGCGGCACCCGGACGTACGGGTCGACCTGTCCACTCCGCCCGGCGACGCCGCGGGCCACCTCGTCGCGGCCTCCCAGGACGCCGAACTGGTCACCGTGGGCCGCCACCGCCGCCACCTGCTCGCCCCCGCCCGCATGATCGGCTCGGTCACCCAGGCCGTACTGCTGCACGCGGCGAGCCCGGTCGCGGTGATCCCCCCGGCGGCGGATGCCGCTCATACCGACGGGTGACCGGGCGAACAAGCCCCCGCCGACCAGGGTCCCGTGGCATGATCATGTTGGGAGGTGGACCCCATGCCACTGGACGCCGACGACCGGAGAGCCATCACCGAGCTGCTCGCCCTGCATGGGCACCTGTTCGACGCCGGTGAGCTGGACCGGCTGGACGAGCTGTTCACCGAGGACGTCGTCTACGACGTCACCGACTTCGGTCAGGAGTCGCTGGTCGGCATCGCCGCCATCCGCAGGGCGTCCCTCGCGCTCGGCCCGGCGAACCCGGTAGCCCACCACACCACCAACGTCGTCCTGGCCGAGATCACCGCAGGGGAGGTGCACGCCCTCTCCAAGGGCCTGGGCGTCAACGCGGACGGCACCTGCGGCAGCGTGACCTACGAGGACACCGTCGTAAAAGGCGATCACGGCTGGCGGATCAGCAGGCGCCGGGTGATCGCGAGGCGGGCCCCGCTCGGCGGACGATGACCGGCGTTCCATGAGGGCGGGCCCCGACCCCCGCTTTCCGCGCGGGCACGTACCATTGCGGCATGTCCTTCCTCCGCCGCCGCAGTGCCACCCCCGCCGGGCCCGACTTCGACGTTCTGGCCATGGACCCGGGCGACTGGCCGGGCAATCTCGGTGCCGGTCTGCTGCCCGCCCCCGACGGCAGCTGCCAGGGTGTCTTCCTGCGCTACGACCTGTTCGGCGGCCGCGGCCCCGCGATGATCATCGGCAATCTGCCGGAGGGCTCCCCGGCCCGTGACGTCGCCGAGGGAGAGATCCCCTTCGAGGCGGCCCAGCTCCTGCTCGCGCTGGAGAACGACGAGGAGGTCACCGTCGTCGGGAGCGAGGACATTCCGGTGATGCAGGGTGACAACCTGCTGATCGTGCGCCGCCTCAAGCTCTCCGAGAGCCGGATCTCCTGCGTTCAGTTCGACCGCAGCGACAACGTCCTGGTGACCATCGCGGCCTGGGACCGCCCCATCACGGACGACCTCTACGCGCTGCTGAAGCCGCTGCCCGCGGAGCTGTTCCAGCAGGGCTGACCGACCGGCGTACCGAGGGCCGGGCCACGGGCCCGGCCCTTCGGCGTACCGCGACCGCTACAACCGCTCCACCCGTACGTCCGCGGCCCGCACGAACGCCACGCGGTGACCGAACTGGATCTCGTAGTACAGGTCCTTGCCGACCACGACCCGGTGAGAGTCCGTGGTGAAGGTGACCGCGTAGAAGTACTCGCCCGGCACCTCGTCGCCGATGACGTACCGCTGGCCCGCCGGCAGCTTGTACGGTAGCGGCGAGACCGACTGCGCGGGCACACCCTTCGGGTACGCCTCCTTTTCCGGGTAGGCCCGGCCGTACACCGGGATGTCCGCCAGGCCGGCCTTGGGCGTCACCACGAGCCCGGACGCGTTCACCGCCGTCGGCTGCTTCTTCGGGTTCCGGAACCAGGCCTTCTGGCCCAGGTACCAGATCGCCGTCCAGTCCCCCTGACGGCCGGCGACCACGTACTGCTGGCCGGTGGAGACCCGCGAACCCACGTCGTTCACATCGATCGTCGAGTCGTCCCCCTTGGGGTACAGCCCGATGTCCTTGACCAGCGGCGAGGACGCGTCAGGCCTGCTGTGGAGGCGCACCTCGCTGGAGCCGTGCACCGCGCACGGCTCGCCCGCGGCGGTGCAGCCCGTGTACTGCGGCCGGTTCGCCGTGTAGTCCGGCAGGATCGTCACCAGGCCGCCCCGGTCACCGGCCGTGGCCCGCAGCGGGTGGCCGAGCAACTCGAAGTAGTGCCGCCAGTCCCAGTACGGGCCCGGATCGGTGTGCATGCCCGGGATCGTGGCGGTGGTGGGGCCCGGAACGTTGTCGTGGCCGAGGATGTGCCGGCGGTCCAGCGGGATCCGGTACTTCGCGGCCAGGTACGACACCAGCCGCGCCGAGGAGCGGTACATCGCCTCCGTGTACCAGGCGTCCGGTGAGGCCAGGAAGCCCTCGTGCTCGATCCCGATCGACTTGGCGTTGACATACCAGTTGCCCGCGTGCCAGGCCACGTCCTTGGCCTTCACATGCTGGGCGATGTACCCGTCCGTGGAGCGCACGGTGTAGTTCCACGACACATAGGTCGGGTCCTGGACCAGCTTCAGGTCCTCGTCCCACAGCCCCTCTGTGTCGTGGATGACGATGAACCTGATGCTCTGCGACACGGGCCGGTCGCCCAGGTCGTGGTTGCCGTAGTCGCCCTGCCCGAACTCCTCGTACGGCGCCGGGACCCACTCGCAGGACACGCTCTTCGGGCACTCGGTCCCCTCCGAGCGGGCCGCGCTCAGCCCGGTGCGCCCCAGCAGCGCCGTATCGGGCACCAGGTCCGGCTCCGCGGTGAGCTGCACGCTCTGCCCGGTGTCCGTCGTGCGCCGCTCACCCTCACGCAGCACCTCGAAGACGTCACGGGCGTACGCGGCGGCCGTCGCGGCATCGTCCGCGCCCGAGAACTCCGCCACCGCCCCGTACCAGTCGGCCGGGTCGCCGCTCAGCGGCTCGCCGAGGTGCCGCTGAGCGGCGGCGAGCAGCGCGGCGCCGCCCGCGATGTTGGCGGCCGGGTCGGTGCGCAGGCGCTTCGCCGGGATGCCGGTCAGCGCGGCGGCCTTCGTCAGCGTCTTCAGCCGGGCCGGAAGCTCCGATTCCCGCGGCACGTGTGTCGTGAGCAGCAGCGCGGCCCGGGACTGGTCGCCCCGGGCGTCCTCCGTGGCCCCGCCGGGGTGGGCCGCCGTGGCGATCGCGGTGCCGGCGTCCGTGAGGTGCATCGGGCCGTAGCCGCCCGAGATGCTCGGCTTGCCGCCGTGCGCGTCCCAACGGGACTGGAGGTACGACACACCGAGCAGCACGCTCTGCGGTACGTGGTACTCGGCGGCCGCGGAGGCGAAGGCACCCTGCAGTCCGGCCGCGGAATCCTGCTCGGGGGCCGGGGCGGCACCCATCAGGGGCAGCAGCAGCGCGGCCGAGGCGACGCCCGCGGCCCTGAGGGTGCGTCTGTGCCCGGCTGGGGCATGGGGGGCGGTGACGGATCCTCGCAAAGCAGCCTCCTGGGACGGTCGGGCGTTCTGGGGCGTGCGGGAGCCGGGCGTGCATCAGTGGTAACCGGCTCTTTGACGATCCGTCAATCATGCCCGGAAACACGTGATTTCCCATGTCAGAGGCGGCTGCGAGGAGTTTCGTGGCGGCGGTGGCGCCACCTGCGGCGCGTCAGTGGAGTGGACAGATGACCCGAACGGAGCAGCCACGGAAGGCATGCGGGTCCCCGGACACGACGAAAGCCCGCCGTGCGCCGCTCTCACGAGCGCACCGCGGGCCGTCGTCCCCGTCAGCGAGTGCCGACCGCCGCTCGCACGGCCCGTCGGGCCATCTGGCAGTCGTCGTGCAGCCGCCTCAGCAGCAGCCGCTGTTCCTCGCCGGACGGCGCAGCAGCCGGGTGGGCCACTCCCGGTGCCGCCGGGGTCGCGTCGTGCATCGAACGCTGCACGGCCGTCTCGTATGTACGGATCTCCCGGGTGAGGACCAGCATCAGGTTCACCAGGAAGGCGTCACGCGAGGCCGGTCCCGCCGACTGCGCGATCTGGCTGATCTGACGCCGGGCCACCGGGGCGTCGCCGAGGACCGCCCACAGCGTCGCCAGGTCGTACCCGGGCAGGTACCAGCCCGCGTGTTCCCAGTCGACCAGCACTGGACCGGCCGGTGAGAGCAGCATGTTCGACAGCAGCGCGTCGCCGTGGCAGAACTGGCCCATACCCTGCCGTCCCGCCGCATGGGCGATGCCGTGCAGCAGCTTCTGGAGATCGCCCATGTCCCGGTCCGTGAGCAGCCCTAGATCGTGGAAGCGTGAGATCCGCTCCGCGTAGTCCAGCGGTGCGTCGAACGTCCCCGCCGGAGGACGCCATGCGTTCAGCCGGCAGATCGCGCCCAGCGCCGCCCGGATGTCCGCACGCGGAGGTGCCTCCAGCGGATGCCGCTGCAGGGCGGCCACCCGGCCCGGCATGCGCTCGATCACCAGGGTGCAGTTGTCCGGGTCCGCCGCGATCAGCCGGGGCACCCGCACCGGCGGCCGGTGCCGCACGAACGACCGGTATGCCGCTATCTCGTGCTGGATGCGCTCGGACCAGATGGAGGAGTGGTCCAGTAAACACTTCGCGACAGCCGTACTGCGCCCCGTCGTTCCGACGAGGAGCACGGAGCGCCCGCTTCGGCGCAACACCTGTACCGGGGTGAACTCCGGGCAGATGCGATGCACCGAGGCGATCGCCGTGCGCAGCTGCGCGCCCTGGGGGCCGGACAAGTCGATTCTCCCGCTGAGCGGTTGGGTGCCGACCCCCGGAACGCGCCGTGTCCTGGCGGCACCGAGCACCGGGGCCGAAGGCCGCGCGGGGTCGAGATAGGGGCCGCCGACACCCTGGTGGGGACGGAGCGACCGGGGCGGGGCGGACACGGAGGACGATGCTGCGTACATGGGTGATACAGATCCCTTCGTGTGCCTGCGAGGTCCGCGCTACCCGCCCCGGCCGTCGTGGGGTGCACCCTGGGGAATGTCCCTGCGGCGACCGGGTCGGGGTGGCGCGTTCCTACCTGACACCCGGTGTCCCGTGGCACACCATCTGGCGCACCCTGGCGAACCCTGGCGAATAGTCCCGAAGCAACTGACGGAGGGCTACTGTCAACTCAGCCGAGAACCTGGGGGCTTGACGTGAGCGGACAACCCAACACCCGCCTCTCGGACCTGTTCGGCCTGGCCGGCTGGTCCAAGGGCGAGCTCGCGAGGATGGTGAACCGGCAGGCGGCGGCCATGGGCCACCCCCAGCTGGCGACGGACACTTCGCGGGTGCGGCGTTGGATCGACATGGGAGAGATCCCGCGCGATCCCGTGCCGCGGGTGCTGGCGGCGCTGTTCACCGAGCGACTCGGCCGTGTCGTGACCATTGAGGACCTCGGTCTGGTCCGGCACGGGCGCGTGGGGAGACGGCGTGACGACGGGAATGCTGAGCACCCCGACGGAGTGCCGTGGGCGCCCGAGCGGACAGCTGCGGTCCTCACCGAATTCACGGGAATGGACCTCATGCTCAACCGACGCGGCTTGGTGGGCGCGGGTGCCGCGCTCGCCGCAGGATCCGCACTCAGCAGCGCCATGCACGACTGGCTGCACACCGATCCGGCCCTCGCGGCCGACGCCCCCCGCTTCGACGATCCCCTGCATGCCGACCCCGCTGGGTTCGACCGCTACGAGGCCGCCCCCATCGGGTCGCAGGAGATCGAGGAGCTGGAGCGCTCGGTCGAGGTCTTCCGGGCCTGGGACGCGGCTCGCGGCGGCGGGCTGCAACGCAAGGCTGTCGTGGGACAGCTCAACGAAGTGGGAGGCATGCTCGCCTACCACCACCCCGACCATCTGCAACGGCGCCTGTGGGGTGTCGCCGCCAACCTCGCCGTCCTCGCGGGCTGGATGTCGCACGACATCGGCCTGGAGCCCACGGCCCAGAAGTACTTCGTCATCGCGGCCCACGCCGCCCGTGAGGGCGGCGACCGGCCCCGAGCCGGGGAGGCGCTGTCCCGCGCCGCTCGGCAGATGGTGCATCTCGGCCGCCCCGACGACGCACTCGATCTGATGCAGCTCGCCAAGTCCGGCTCCGGCGACGAGGTTCTGCCGCGTACGCGGGCCATGCTCTACACCATCGAGGCCTGGGCGCAGGCCTCCATGGGCAAGGGCCAGGCCATGCGGCGCACCCTCGGTCAGGCGGAGGAGCTGTTCGTCTCCGACAAGGGAGACGTGCCTCCGCCGAGTTGGATGCAGATGTTCGACGAGGCGGACCTGCACGGGATGCAGGCCCTGGCCTACCGCACCCTCGCCGAACATGAGCCGGGCGCGGCCGTCACGGCACAGCGGCACGCCAAGGAGGCGCTGGTGCTGCGGGGAACGGGGCGGGAGCGGTCGAAGATCTTCGACCACATCTCCCTCGCGTCCGCGTGCTTCATCGCCGACGACCCGGAACAGGCCGACCGGTACGCACGCCTGGCGCTGTCGTCGATGGGGGCGAACTCCTCCCACCGCACCTGGGACCGGCTGCGCGAGATGTACCGGCTGACCGGGCAGTACTCCAGCTATCCGAAGATCCAGGACCTGCGTGAGGAGATCAAACTGGCCCTGCCCAAGGGACTGACGAAGTCCAGGGGCGGCAACGCCGCGCAGGCGTGAGGGGGCCTGTGCCGGTAACAGGATCGGTGCTGACCAGATCGTCAATCACCACCTGATCGTCCCTCGTCAGGAGACCACCCTGGCAGATCGTCAGGAGACCACCCTGGCGACGAGCACGCAGGCGTCGTCCTCGCGCTCACTCTCGCCGAACTCTTCCACGACAGTCCGTACGCAGTCCTCGGCCGTGCGGGCTCCGCCGAACCGCGGAGCCAGGTCGAGAAGCCTCTGGACGGCTGCTGTACCTTCGCACCGCGGGACCAGCCCCTCGGTGTGCAGGAGCAGCAGGTCGCCTTCCTCGAGGGTCTCCTCGGCCTGCCCGTAGGCGGCTCGCGAGGTCGCCCCGAGCAGCACGCCGTCCGGTACTGCCAGCATGCGCCCCGTCCCGTTGCGGAACAGCAGCGGGGCGGGGTGTCCTGCTTGTGCCCAGCTCAAGGTGCGCGTCCCGGGCCGGTACCGGCAGCAGACGGCACTGCCCAGGGCGGGCTGGACCGAGGCGTCGAGCAACTGGTTGAGCCAGCCCATGAGCCGGCCGGGCTCGGTGCCGGCCATGGCCATGCCGCGCAGCGCGCCGATCAGGGTCGCCATGCCCGAGGCCACGCTCACCCCGTGTCCGGTGAGGCCGCCGACGCTGAGCAGCGTGTCCCTGTCGGGCAGTGCGAGCGCGTCGTACCAGTCGCCGCCGATCAGCGCGTCCGTGGACGACGGCAGATGGCGGGCGGCCAGGTCCAGTGATCCGGGCCCCTGTTGCGGGAACCGCAGGGGACCGCGCCACGGCGGCAGTACGGCCTCCTGCAGCTCGACCGCGAACCGGCGCTCGGTCTGCGCGCGGTGCCGGTGGCGCTGCAGCGAGTCACGGGTCTCGCACACCGCCCGCTGAGTGCGGCGCAGTTCGCTGACGTCCCGCAGCACGGCCCACATCGAGGAGGTGCTGCCGTCGGCGTCGAGCACGGGCTCGCCCATCATGTGTACGGTGCGCAGCTCGCCGTCGGCTCGCAGGATCCGGAACTCCCCGTCGATGGGCTTGCCGTCGATCAGGCAGTCCGTGACCATTGCCGTCAGCAGCGGCCGGTCCTCGTCGTGCACCAGCGAGGGCAGCTCGTCGAGGGTGAGCGCGGAGGCGTCGGGGGCGCGTCCGAGGATCTCGTACAACTCGCCGGACCAACTCGCCTCGTCGGTCAGCAGGTTCCACTCCGCGCTGCCGACCCGGCTGAGCAGTGAGCCGCCAGGGGAAGCGGACGGACCGGCCGGGTCGTCGCCGGCGGAGGGTTCGGCCGGCACCGACGGCAGACCGTCCCTCAGTTGTGCCAAGTGCTCGTCGAGATCGCTGAGTTGGTGCAGCGCCAGATCGCACAGGGCGCGCTGCCACCGGCCCTCGGGGTCGGAGCCGTCCTCGGGCGCCTCCTGCCGTACGGCGTCCACCTCGCCGCGCAGCCACCGCGTCTGCGAGATGAGCGCATCGACCGTACCGCGCCGGGGCGGCTGGGCGGCTGGGCGGTCCGCAGAGAGATGGGGTGGCATGACGCACTCCGATGCGGGGACGGTTCGACCAAGACTGAAGGAAGGGCCATTACGACTCTTGCACAGCCTGCGACGCGCTGTAAGGGATTTGGCAACACACGATACGGTGGTGCTTCTGGCATATGCCACCGGCTCTGTGGAGCGGCTGTGAGGTACGGATGGCGTACGCGTCGGGAGTGGTCAAATCGTAGGCGTGGTACGTGACTTGGCGGACTCTAGGGGCAGACGCCCGCTCGTTCAAGTGTGCGTTCGAGGGGCGTTTGTACGAACGCCGGTGCCACCGTACAGCTCCGGGCGCGGGGCGAGGTCCACGGTCTCCCGTTCGCCGCTCCGCTGCGCCCGCACCCCCGCCTCGGCGACCGCCGACGAGGCGTATCCGTCCCAGGCGGAGGGGCCGGTGACCCGCCCCAGCCGGGTGGCGTCGACCCAGGCCTGCACCTCGCGGTCGTAGGCGCCCGCGAACCGTACGAGATAGTCCTGGGCCACCTCCTCGCACGCCGCGCCCGCCGTCGTGACGACCATCGTGTGCTCGTCGCCGATCCGGGCGCTGCCCCTTTCGCAGACCGCCTCGCACCGCACCTGGTAGCCGAAGCCGGAGTTGACGAAGATCTCCACGTCGACCAGGGCGCCGCCCGAGGTCTCGAACAGGACGAACTGGGGGTCGAGCATGCCGTCCGGGGCGTTCGAGGACGGCCGCGGACGCAGCACGGTCACCGCGGTGAGCTCCTGCTCCAGCAGCCAGCGGGCCGCGTCGATCTCGTGCGAGACGGAGCTGTCGATCAGCATGGCCGTGGTGAAGTCCGGTGGCGAGGACACGTTGCGGTGCGTGCAGTGCAGCATCAGCACCCGCCCGAGCCGGCCGCCGTCCAGCAGGGACTTCAGACGCACGTACTCGGCGTCGTAGCGCCGCATGAACCCCACCTGGGCGAGCCGCCGTCCGAGCCGCGCCTCCGCCTCCACCACACGCAGTGCCCCGGCCGAGTCCGGCACCAGCGGCTTCTCGCACAGCACCGGCAGCCCGCGGGCGAAGGCTGCGAGCAGTGCCTCCTCGTGTGCCGGCCCGGGGGAGGCGATCAGCACGGCCTCGACACCGGGCGCGTCGAGCGCGGCGGCCGGCTCGGCGTGCACCAGGACGCCGTCGATGCCGGCCGCGGCCTGTGCGGCGCGGTCCGTCTCGGGGTCCGCCACGGACACCACCCGGGCCCCGCTGACCACACGGTCCAGTCTGCGTATGTGGTCGGCACCCATGTGCCCCGCACCCAGTACCGCCACGCCCAGCAGGTCTCCCACGTGCTGTCCTCCCTGTCCGCAGACCGCCCCTGCGCAGGGTGGACCGCGGCGTGGCGGCCTCAGTAGCGGAGTACCCCGGCGATGCCATGCGCGTCGCCGAGGGCGCCGTCCGGGACGAAGCGGACCTCGGCGCCCGTGTCCAGACAGCGCTCGACGATCTCGTCCACGATGTCCTCGCGGGCGTCGAGGTCGCCGCTCTCGGCCGGAACGAGGTGGTCACCGGCGTCGTCGCGGACCGTCACGCGGTAGTTCTCCTCGACCGCGAGGAGCCGGATGCGGCCGTCGGAGGCGTTCTGCCAGACCTCGTCGACTCCGGCGGCGAACGCCTTGCGGCCGCGCGCCGTCACGAGCTCATGGCTGACCCTGTCCACGTTCTTCCGGGCCTCGGCGGCGATGACCGGCCCGATCGCCTGCCACACGGCCCCGGGGGTGCCGTGGGCGAGGCCGCCGTGCGGGACGTGGACCGCCTCCTTGGCGACGCCGCCGAGCTCGTCGAGGGCGGACAGTGCCGCGGATTCGCCGGCGATGTACAGCGGGCGTGGCTGCTCACGCAGGACCTCGGCCAACGCGATATCGGCCTCGCGCAGGAAGTGGCGGGTCCCCTCGTCGCGGAAGGTGCTCGGCATGTCGCCGATCTGCTCCTGGCGCTCGGCGTCGAAGTTCTCCCGGCTCCTGGTGAGCGGGAAGCCGCCGCTGTGGTCCTCCGTGACCCGGTCGGTGCCGCCGTTCCACAGCGTCACCCGGTCCGCGGAGACCGCCAGCACCCAGTACGGCCGCTCGGCGGCCTGGGCGGCCACCAGGTTGCGGGTCAGGAAGGTGTCCGAGAGCACCACCCGCTCGGGCACCGGGCGGGCCAGCGACCACACCTGGTGCTCGCCTGGTGCCGCGAAGATGACGAGGCCGTCCTCGGCGTGCCCGAGATCGACCTCACTGAGTGCCTTGTCGAGCTGGTCCGCGACGTCCATGCGCCGCTCGCGGGTGACGGCCGGATCGGCCTCCAGCTGCTTCCTGGCGTCGGCCAGCGCATTGCGCAGCCGCACCGGGTCCTGGGCGTTGTCGGGCTCGCGGCGGTGCGTCGGCGTCAGCACCGACACCGCGGGGTAGGGCCGTGGCCGGCGCAGTTCCGCGAGGGTCGAGGGACTGAGGTCGTGCTCCATACCAGCACCTTAGGACCGATTTGCTCATCGGGCATTCGGGGGCAACTGGTTGCCGGGGTCGCCGGGCCGCCGGACGTCGTGGTGCGCACCTCATCGGCGGACGGCCGGTACCCGCGCCGTCGCAGGAGGCCGGGGCCGTCGACCGGATCCTCAGAAGGCGTCCGGGTGCGCCGTCGTCCAGTCCGCATGCCATGATGCGGGCGGCTCGGCGAGCAGCACGCCCGGCGTCAGCCACTCATACAGGTCGGCGTACGAGCGCAGGGTCGCCGGGCCCGTACGCCGCACCAGCAGATCCGGTGTGAGGTCCGCCGGATCGCACACCCCCATCGCCGCCATGATCCGCATGGCGTCGCGGACGGTGACCTGCTGGAAGTGGTGCACATGCACGGATCGATCGGCCACGACCAGCGCCCTCACCCGGCGCGGGTCCTGCGTCGCGACGCCCGACGGGCAGGTGTTGGTGTGGCAGCGCCGGGCCTGGACACAGCCGATCGCGACCATCATCGCGCGCGCCGCGTTCGTGTAGTCCGCCCCCTGCACCAGCCGTTTGACGATGTCCGAGCCGCTCGCGACCCCGCCGCTCGCGCCGATCCGGATCCGGTCCCGCAGCCCGGAGCCGACCAGGGCGTTGTGCACGGTGATCAGCCCTTCGGTGAGCGGCATGCCGAGCCGGCCGGCGAATTCCGGCGGCGCGGCCCCCGTTCCGCCCTCGGCGCCGTCGACCACGACGAAGTCGGGCGTGACCCCCTCGGCGACCATCGCCTTGCACACCGCGAGGAACTCCCGGCGCGAGCCCACGCAGAGCTTGATCCCGGTCGGCTTGCCGCCCGCCAGCTCGCGCATCCGGCCGATGAACCGCACGAGTTCGCGCGGCGTCGAGAACTCCCGGTGCAACGGCGGCGACACCACCGTCTCGCCCCGCGGCACGTTCCGCGCCGCGGCGATCTCCGCACTCACCTTGGCGCCCGGCAGCACCGTGCCCCGGCCCGGCATCGCCCCCTGGGAGAGCTTCAGCGACACGCACCGGACCTCCGGCAGTGCCGCCTTGTCCGCGAACTCCCGTGCGTCGAAGCCGCCGTCGCTCGTGCGGCACCCGAAGTACCCCGTACCGATCTCCCAGATCAGATCGCCGCCGCCGCGCAGATGGTGGTCCGACAGGCCGCCCTCACCCGTGTCCTGGGCGAAACCGCCCAGCGCGGCCCCCCTGTTGAGGGCGAGCACCGCCCGGGAGGACAGCGCCCCGAAGCTCATCGCGGAGACGTTGAGCAGCGCCATGTCGTACGGCTGAGTGCAGTCGGGCCCGCCCACCCGGACCCGGGGCGGCTCGTCGGGCGCCTCGACCGGACGCAGCGACGGAACCAGGAACTCGTACCCGTCGGCGTACCCGTGCCGCCCGGTGCGGGACGGCGTCGACAGCGTCCGGAACCGCAGATGCCCAAGGAGCGGTTGGTTCCGCAGCACCGCCCGGTGGGTCTGCAGCAGATCCCACACACCGAGCCCGGTCAGGGCCAGGAGCGGCCCCACGGCGATCCACCACCAGGGTGAGACGGCATACGACAGGACCAGCGCCCCGGCCGCGGTGAGGGCGACGGCCGGCAACCCGAGCATCCGGTGCACACCCCGAGTCAAACGCATCCCGCAGGAACCGGCGAAAGCTGAGGGGCCGGACGGGCGGCGCGAGAAGTTGAAGAACTCTTTGCCCATGGCCGAGAGCCGATGGCCTCCGCCCGTCACCAGGCCGATCGCGGACTGTGCAGGACGTAAAACCCGGCCGAAACAGTGAGGCCGGCAGGTCCGGCCGGGTTACGGCCGCGTTGACCGCCTTCCCCGCATGACACAGGCTCAAGATATAGCTGCTCGATACAACTGGTTCCCGGGGCGGTCCACGGGTCCTGAGAAGCAGCAGGTGAGCGGGCCGTTCTCGGCGGGTCGGACGCGGGAGGTACACATGTGCGGCATCACCGGCTGGGTGTCCTACGACCGCGATCTGCGGACCGAGGCCGCGGCACTGGATGCAATGACACAGACCATGTCCTGCCGGGGACCCGACGACCGCGGGACCTGGGCCGAGGGGCCCGCGGCCCTCGGACACCGCAGGCTCGCCATCATCGACCTGCCCGGCGGGCGCCAGCCGATGACCGCGAAGACCCCGGACGGCACCGTCGCGCTCGTCTACTCGGGGGAGACCTACAACTTCACCGAACTGCGCCGCGAGCTCAGTGCACAGGGCCACCGCTTCACGACCGACTCCGACACCGAGGTCGTCCTGCGCGGCTACCTCGAATGGGGCGACGCGCTCGCCGAGCGGCTCAACGGCATGTACGCCTTCGCCGTCTGGGACGGCCGCCACGACGAGCTCGTGATGATCCGCGACCGTATGGGCATCAAACCCTTCTACTACTACCCGACCCCCGACGGCGTCCTGTTCGGATCGGAACCGAAGGCGATCCTCGCGAACCCGTTGGCCCGCGCGCGGGTCCGCCTCGACGGGCTGCGGGAACTGTTCACGATGATCAAGACGCCCGGGCACGCCGTATGGGACGGGATGTACGAGGTCGAGCCCGGCACCGTCGTCACCGTCGACCGGCAGGGCCTGCACCGGCGTGTCTACTGGCAGCTGGAGACCCGGCCGCACGCCGATGACCACGCCACGTCCATTGCCACCGTCCGCTCGCTGCTCGAGGACATCGTGCGCCGCCAGCTGGTCGCCGACGTGCCGCGCTGCACGCTGCTGTCGGGCGGTCTGGACTCTTCCGCGATGACGGCCCTCGCCGCCCGGCAGCTGGCCGAGCGCGGCGAGAAGGTGCGCAGCTTCGCGGTGGACTTCGTGGGGCAGACCGACAACTTCGTCGCCGACGAGCTGCGCGGCACGCCCGACACACCGTTCGTGCACGACGTGGCCCGCGACGCGGGCACCGACCACCAGGACATAGTCCTCGACGCGCACGCCCTCGCCGACCTCGACGTCCGGGCGAAGGTGATCCGGGCCCGTGACCTGCCCATGGGCTTCGGCGACATGGACGCCTCGCTGTACCTGCTGTTCCGGGCGATCCGCGAGCACTCCACGGTGGCCCTGTCCGGCGAGTCCGCCGACGAGGTCTTCGGCGGCTACCTCCAGTTCTTCGACGAGGAGGCCCGGCGCGCCGACGCCTTCCCCTGGCTCGTCCGCTTCGGCCGGCACTTCGGCGAGGACGCCGACGTCCTGCGTCCCGACCTGACCGAGGCCCTGGACCTGGAGACGTATGTCGCCGAGGGCTACCGCACGGCCGTCTCGGCCATCGAACGCCTCGACGGCGAGAGCGACTTCGAGCACCGGATGCGGCGGATCTGCCACCTCCACCTGACCCGCTTCGTCCGTATCCTGCTCGACCGCAAGGACCGCGCCAGCATGGCGGTCGGTCTGGAGGTGCGGGTGCCGTTCTGCGACCACCGGCTCGTCGAGTACGTCTACAACACCCCCTGGTCGCTGAAGTCGTTCGACGGCAGGGAGAAGAGCCTTCTCAGGGAGGCGACGGCGGACCTGATCCCGAAGTCCGTCTACGACCGGGTCAAGAGCCCCTATCCGTCCACCCAGGACCCCAGGTACGCGACAGCCCTCCAGGAACACGCCCGGGATCTCCTGGCCCGCCCCTCCCACCCGGTCTTCGACCTGGTCGACCGCGAACGAGTGCGCGAGGCGGCCCATCGCGACACCCCGCAGATCATGCAGGCGTCGCGCCGCGGCCTGGAACGGACGCTGGACCTGGCGCTGTGGCTGGACCTCTACGCGCCGGAGGTGTCCCTCACCTGACGCCGGGTGCTTGCGGGTCCTGTCCCACAGGCGATTCAGCCGGACGAGTCCCGACCGCACGAGCTGCCGTTGGGCGGCAGGGAGCCGTCCAGGAGGAAGGAGTCGACCTTGGCGTGGACGCATCGGGAGCTCGTGTACCCGGTGTGGCCGTCCGCCCTGTTGTCGAGGACCACTGCCGACGAGCCGAGGCGCCTGGCGGTCTCCATGGTCCAGCGGTACGGGGTCGCCGGGTCCCCGCGCGTGCCGACGAGCAGCATCTTGGCGCTGTGGACGTTCTTCACCTTGTCCCGGATGAAGTCGGTTCCCTTGGGACGTCCGTAGCACAGCAGCACCTGGGTGAGACGGTACCGCCCGAAGACCGGGGACGCCTCCTGGTACTGGTCGCGCAGCCGGGCGATGTCGCGGGTGACCTGGTCGGCGCCCGGCCGGTCCGGGTCGTCCGCACAGTCGATCGCCATCAGGGCGGCCGGCAGGTTGTCGATGGGCACGTCGCCGGGGTCGACGAGCCCCCTGTCCGTCCGATGGCCTGCGCGTACGGCCATCCCGCCGCCGACGAAGCGCATGATCCCGCTGGGGTCGTCCTCCTGGATGAGCCGGTTGAGCGCCTGCTGCAGCAATGGCCACATCTGCTTGCTGAAGAGGGCCACCCCGATCGCACCGACGAGGTCCTGCCCCGAGAGCGACATGCCGAAGGCGGTCGGCAACGGATCCCGGTCCATGGATTTCACGAGCCGGATCACCTGCTCCCGGGCCGAGCGCGTGTCCTGCCCGAGCGGGCAGGCCATGTCCTTGACGCACCAGTCGAGGAAACCCTCCAGAGCGGTCTGCTGCCCCTGCGCGGCGACCAGCCCCTGCTCGGCCAGGGGCTCGGTGAGCGTGTCCACACCGTCCAGGACCATGCGGCCCACCTTGTCGGGGAACTGGGCCGAGTACACCGCACCGAGGCGTGTGCCGTACGAGAAGCCCAGGTAGTTCAGCTTCTTGTCGCCGAGGGCCTGGCGCATCACGTCCAGGTCGCGGGAGGCGTTGACCGTTCCTATGTACGGCAGCACAGGCCCGGAGTGCTTCGAGCACTGCTCGGCCAGCTTGCGCGCCTGCTGGAGGGCGGCCCGCGGATCGCTCTCGTCGGCGGGGGTGGCCGTTGCGCCCGCATCCTCGTCCAGGCCCAGTCCACAGCTGACGGGCGAGGACCGGCCGACCCCGCGCGGATCGAACGTCACCACGTCGTAGCCGTTCGTGAGGTCCATGAAGTCCTTGGCGCTCTCGGCCAGGCCCTGGATGCCGGGGCCGCCCGGACCGCCGAAGTTGAGCAGCAGCGAACCGCGGGACGCGCCGGTGGCCTGGTAGCGGGCCATCGCGAGGTCGAGGGTTCCGGCGGCGGGACGCGCATAGTCGAGGGGGACCGTCACCTTCCCGCACTCCATGTCGGAGGGCATGTCCACGCCCTGGCAGGCGGTCCATGTGATCTTCTGGTGGTAGAAGCGGAACAGATCGGGAGTGGCGTCGGCGGCCGCGGTCGCCGACGGCAGCGCGGCCCCCAGCAGAGCCAGCACCGCGGCCGTGGCCGCCGCCGGGGTGACCGTGCGGCGTGTGTGCATGGACAGCATGGTGCCTCCGGGGACGTCCCCGGCCGAGGATGCGGCGACGGCCCTGCGATCACGATATGCGGGCCCCCCGGGGCGCGCCTCCCGGCGAGCGGGACGGGCGGACGTGCCGTACCCTGCGCCACCGCGCGCCGACCCTCCGATGTGACGCGGCGGGGCCCGCCGCCCGAAGCCCTTTCCCGTTAGTTCGACAACCGCGCCACTCGTTGGAGTGAAAGGCAGATAAGCCATAACTCGGATGGTTCGTCTGCGTTTTATGGGGTGCGAGCGAGTGCTCGCGACCATGTCTGGAAGGCAGGGAACCTATGAAACGGGTTACCCGAAATGGTTTGATCGTCGCGGCCGCCGCCTCGGGGGCGCTGGCCGCGGCGCTGCCGGCGCACGCGGACTCCGCGGCGGACGGCACCGCGGCGGGTTCGCCCGGACTGATCTCCGGCAACACCATCCAGCTCCCGGTGCACGTGCCGGTCAACGTGTGCGGCGACACCGTGAACGTGCTGGGTGTCCTCAATCCGGCCACGGGCAACACCTGCGCGAACCAGGGCGCGCGCGGGGGCGGCCCGCGGCCGGGTACCGCGCCGGGGGGCGGCGCTTCCTCGTACGGCCGCGGAAAGGATTCGTCGGGTGTGCTCGCCGGTAATGACCTGCAGCTGCCGGTCCACCTCCCGGTGAACATCACCGGCAACTCGGTGAGCGTGGCCGGCGCGGGCAACACGTCGACGAACACCTCGGGCGAGCGGCCCCACCCAGCCCCGCGGCCTGTCGCACCGCCGAAGGCGTACACGCCCACGCTGCCGCCGCGTCCCGCTGCGCGACCGGTCACCCTTGCCCACACGGGAGCGGACGCGACCCTGCCGGCGGTTGCGGGAGGCGCTGCTCTGGTGCTCTGCGGGACTGTTCTGTACCGCCGATTCCGGCCGGGAGCGGCAGGCTGAGCCGACCCGGGCACGTCGAGGGGGGCCCTGCCGGACGAACGGCCGGCGGGGCCTTTTGGTATGGGCGATGTCAGCGTGTGCCGGCTTCGGCCGCCTCGCCCCGCAGAATGCTGTACCGCACCCCGTCACGCCACTGCCCGTCGCGGAACGCCACGCTGCGCAGTACACCCTCGCGGGTGAACCCGGCCTTCTCCAGGGCCCGTTGCTCGGCGAAGTTCTCGGCCTCGGTGTCCGCCTCGACACGCTCGGCGACGGTGTGCGCGAAGAGGTACTCCACCAACTGCCGCTGGGCCTCGGTGCCCACACCCTTGCCGCGGGCCTCCGGCACCAGACCGATGCCCATGTTCCAGTAGAAGGCACTGCGGGTGGGCCAGATCTTGCGGAAGCCGACGAAGCCCAGCGGCTCGTCGTCCCGCACCACCATGAGGGTGCCCCGGTCCTCGCCGAGCAGACGGTCCTCCGCCCACTGGCGCCGCCAGCGCCCCGGATCCCACCAGCCGAACCACTGGAAGGGCGAGGCCGTCTCACTGTCCATCAGGAACCGCTCCATGAGGAGCAGGTCGTCCTCGGTCACCGGGCGCAGCGTCACACGTTCGATGGTCATGACGGCTCACACTAGGACGCCTTTGAACGGTTCAACACCGGTCCGCCGACTTCCGGTTCGGGGTGGCCCGGACGGCCGGTCACCACGTGGCGAACGACCCGGAGATCGGGAAGGATGCTGCCGGTGCGGCCGATCACCGCACCGCCCGGCACCCCCCCCACGGAATGGAGCGCAACGATGACCGCTGCGGGTCCCGAAGACCTCGTCGTCACCCGGGCCACTCTCGACGACTGGCCGGTGATCAGCGGCTGGGCGGCGGACGAGGGCTGGAATCCCGGGCTGTCCGACGGCCCGGCCTTCTTCGCCCAGGACCCCGAGGGCTTCTTCATCGGCCGGCTCGCCGAAGAGCCCGTCTCGGCGATCTCCGTCGTCAACTACGGCGCCGACTACGCCTTCCTGGGCTGCTACCTCGTACGCCCGGACCTGCGCGGCCGGGGCCTGGGACTCACCACCTGGAAGACGGCCCTCGCCCATGCCGGCGGCCGCACGATCGGACTCGACGGCGTCGTCGCCCAGCAGGACAACTACCGTCAGTCGGGCTTCGAACTCGCCTACCGCACCGTACGGTTCACCGGAGTCGCCCCCGCCGGGCAGTCGGCGCCCGGAGTGCGCCCCGCCGAGAAGGCCGACTTCGGCGCCATCGCCGCATACGACAGCGCCTGTTGTCCGGCCGACCGACCAGGCTTCCTTGAGCACTGGCTCACCGCCCCCGGCCACCGGGCCTTCGTCCGCGGCGAGTCCGGCCGCCCGACCGGCTACGCCGTGCTCCGTCCCGCCCGCGACGGCGTGCGCGTCGGCCCCCTGTTCGCCGACACCGCCGAGGACGCCGAGGCCCTGTTCGCCGCGCTGACCAACGAAGCCGCGGGCCGCGCATTCGCCATCGACGTCCCGGAACCGAACACGGCCGCGGTCGCCCTGGCCGAACGCTCCGGCCTCACCCCGTCCTTCGAGACGGCCCGCATGTACACGGGTCCGGTCAGGCCCTTCGCCACGGACCGCGTGTTCGGGGTGACCACCCTGGAGCTCGGCTAGAGGGTGTCTGGGGCCGAACCGCGGCCGGGGGGCCTGCCGGCCGCGGGGGACCCGGGTGACGGCCGCCGGGCCAGGGGTGTTACCGGGATTCTTGCATACATCCCCGGCGTTCACGCCGGGGATGTATGCATCTCAAGGCTGTTCTGACGTGCATTTTAGAGCGGACGTTTTTGCTGCTCGATGTACTGGCGGACGATCGCCAGCGGTGCTCCGCCGCACGATGCGGAGAAGTACGAGGGCGACCACAGG